>NZ_JAESPG010000039.1:0-63763 GCF_016756915.1 Pseudomonas sp. HB05 | reverse complement strand
AGAATGTGTTTGTTGGTCGGGACGTAGTCCAGGCCATCGTTGTTGAGCACGGCAGGCGTGGCCCGGCGCGCATCGAGTTGCATCACGTTGTTGGCGATGAAGAGGCTGTAGTAGCGGTAGGCGACCAGGTAGATGGCGACTGCCGCGACGACGATCCAGAGGGCGTTGATCGGCTCTCCGCGGCGCAAGGCCACGACGCTCAGCGCACAGGCTCCCAGAACAGCCACGGCAAACCAGGCGAGGTGTTTAACCAGACGGGTTGTCATTGCGTGTCTCCTGCCGATATCCAGAGGATTGCGGCGATTGTTTTTATAGTGTGCCCCGGCTATTCGGAGCCGGCCCAATATCCCTGCATGCCGTCAATAAATAAATCCGTAGTACTACGTAGAACCCCGATTCCCTTGTGGGAGCGAGCCTGCTCGCGAAAGCGGAGTGTCAGTTAATGATGATCTGCCTGACCCACCGCCTTCGCGAGCAAGCTCGCTCCCACAGTTGTTTTGGGGTGGGCTCGGGATTTGCGGACTCGCTAAATCCCCTTGTGGGAGCGAGCTTGCTCGCGATGGCGGATCTTCAGCCAACACTTCATTGACTGAAACGCCGCTATCGCGAGCAAGCTCGCTCCCACAGTTTTGAGCCCCGTATCCGGTAGGATTGTTGAGCGCACACAGGTTTGGCATATGATGCCCGCCATCCACCTCCCCGCCGAGTCGGGACAGGAGTACAGATGCTGCTCAAACACAAGATCGTCGCCCTGGGGATCCTGCCGTTGGTCCTGGCGATTGCTGTCATCGGCGCCTTGGTCATCTCGCTCAACCGCCAACTGGGTGACCAGCAGGCGCAACTGATCGAAGACAGTATCCTGGCGAGCAAGCGCGCCGAGCTGAAGAACTACGTGGAAATGGCGCAAAGCCTGATCGCCCCGCTGTATGACGACGGCAAGGGCGACGCGCGGGCGCAGCAGCAAGTGCTGGAAGAGCTGCGCAAGCTCAGTTTTGGCATCAACGGTTATTTCTTCGTCTACGACCGTCAAGGCCGCAGCCTGATGCATGCCCGGCAGTCGGAACTGGTGGGGCAATACCTTTGGGACATGAAGGATCCCCACGGCCTGCCAGTCATCCAGGCGTTGATCAAGAGCGCCGAATCCGGCGAAGGCTTCCAGCGTTATGCCTGGAACAAACCTTCTTCCGGCCAGGTGACCGACAAGCTGGCCTACGTCGTGATGCTGGATCGCTGGGGCTGGATGCTCGGCACCGGGATCTACCTGGAAGACGTCGAACGCGCCACCCAACAGGCCCGCGACGAAGTGGCCCACGGTATTCACACCACCATGCAAGCCATCGCGGCCATCGCCCTGGTGGCGGTGCTGCTGGTATTCGCCGGCGGCATCACTCTCAACGTCAGCGAACATCGCCTGGCTGACAAGAAACTGCAGCGCCTGAACCAGCGCATCGTCAGCCTTCAAGAGGAAGAACGCTCACGGGTGTCCCGCGAACTGCACGACGGCATCAGCCAATTGCTGGTGTCGATCAAGTTCCAGTTCGAACTCGCCAGCCATGTCATCGAGAACGGCCAGGAAAATGGCCTGGGCATCCTGAAGAACGCCACGGACCGGCTGGGCGAAGCCATCGGCGAAATCCGTAGCATCTCCCATGATCTGCGGTCCTCACTGCTCGACACCCTGGGCCTGCCCGCCGCCATCGGCCAGCTCGCGGCTGAATTCGAGCAGCGCAGCGGCCTGGAAGTGTCTTACCGAAGCAACGAATTCGACTGTCGCCTGGAAAACGGCGCACCGGTCTCGCTGTTCCGCATCGCCCAGGAAGCGCTGACCAACATCGAGCGGCATGCCGGGGCGAAACGTGTCGCCATCACCCTGTTCGGCTCGGGCCAGTCCTTGCGCCTGACCGTGGTGGACGACGGCATGGGCTTCAACGTCCCGCAGGTCGAACGTGGCCATGCCGGCATTGGCCTGCGTAATATCCGCGAGCGAGTCGAGCATTTTGGCGGGCGGCTGGAGATGACATCGGTGCCGGGACGAAGCGAACTGGATATCCTGCTGCCCATGACCATGCCGGCCACGGAAAGCTGATGCGCGCCTACACCACCAAGAGCACCTGCCGATGAACCTGCCCCCCGCCATACGCGTCGCGTTGGTCGATGATCACGCCCTGGTCCGCGATGGCATCCGCGCCCTGCTGTCCGTCATGCCCCGGCTGGACGTGGTCGGCGAAGCGGAGAACGGCGCGCAGGCGATCGAAATGGTCGGGCGTTGCCAACCGGATTTGTTGCTGATGGACATCGGCCTCAAGGACATGAACGGCCTCGAGCTGACCCGGCAGTTGGGCAAGCAATACCCTGGCCTGAAGATCCTGATCCTGAGCATGTACGACAATCATGAATACGTCAGCGAATCCGTGCGCGCCGGTGCCAGCGGCTACGTCCTGAAGAATTCGCCGTCGAAGGAAATCATCGCCGCCATCGAGGCCATCATCGGCGGCGGCACTTTCTACAGCGCCGAGATTGCCCAGCGCCTGGCCACCGACCCGAGCACCGACAGCGAGCTGACGCCACGCGAGAGCCAGGTCCTGGCGAAAATGGTCCAGGGGCTCAACAACAAGGAAATGGCCCGCGAACTGGACATCAGCGTACGCACCGTCGAGACCCACCGCCTGAGCATCCGCCGCAAGCTCAACATCGACAAGCCTGCGGCACTGGCGAAATACGCGATCGATCACGGGATCATTCCCCGCTGATCCCCTTGTGGCGAGGGAGCTTGCTCCCGCTCGGTTGCGTAGCGACCGTAAAATATTGGGGTCGCTGCGCAACCCAGCGGGAGCAAGCTCCCTCGCCACAGGTTATTCATTTCAATCGGCGCGGTAGTAATCCGGCAGCTCAAGATCATCCAACAACCCCGGGCCGCTCGGCATCCAATCCAACAAACCACGGGTGTACTCGCTGGACACCGCCATGTTCGCGCTCGCCATGTGCGCGAACCAGCCGAAATGCTCGCGCTCGCGGGATTCGACCGGCACACCCAAGCCACGTCCTATTGCCTGCGCGATGTCCTTGAACGGCACCGCTTCGTCGGCCACGGCGTGGTAGACCGACTGAGTGACACCCTGCTCCAGCGCCAGCCGATAGACCCGTGCCGCATCCAGCCGATGCACGCCCGACCAGCAATGGTTGCCGTCGCCGGGGTAAGCCGATACGCCCTTCTCCCGGGCCAGGCGAATCAGGATCGGTACGAACCCGTGGTCGCCGGCCCCATGAACCGAGGGCGCCAGCCGGACTGTTGCCACCCGCACGCCGCGCTCGGCCAGGTCCCTCGCCGTGGCTTCCGACTTGCGGGGCGAGGCCGGGCTGACCACTTCCAGCTCGCTGGCGCCCCGGGTCAATCCGAACAAGCCCGAGGTCACCAATAAAGGCCGCTCGGAGCCTTGCAACGCGCCTCCCAATGCCAGGATCGCGCGGCGGTCTTGCTCGGCATTTTCGGCAAATCGTGAAAAATCATGATTGAACGCGGTGTGAATCACCGTATCCGCCGCCGAGGCTGCGTTGTGCAGAACATCCAAGTCATCCAACGTTCCTCGAACCACCTTTGCGCCGGTGGCGGCCAGCGCGGCAGCCTTTTCCTGGCAACGGGCCAGGCCGCTGACCTGATGCCCGGCGCCGAGCAGATCCCGCACCACGGCCGACCCAACCCAGCCCGTGGCACCGGTAACGAATACGTGCATGAGCAACGCTCCTGTCTGAAAAAAGCGATCGAAAGTCTTCTATAACCTGAACAAGGCTCAGGATTTGTATTGAACTTGTATTTCCCGGCTTCCGAGCAGCATCAAGGCCACCCCGAACGACAAGGCGACGGCGACGGCAGCGCCCAGGTAAACCGCTTCGATGCCCCAACCACTGGCCAACACACCGGCGAGCGGGCTGGTGATACCCAGGGAAATATCCAGGAATGCAACATAGGCGCCCATGGCCAGGCCGCGTGACTGCGGCGGAGCACGCCGCACCGCTTCGACGCCGAAACCGGGGAATGCCAGGGAATAACCGAAGCCGGTAAACGCCGCGCCGACATAGGCGACGAATGCCGTATCGGCGTCCCAGATCAGCAACAGCCCCACGGCCTCGATCACCACGCAGACCAGCGCGACACGGGCACCGCCGATCCTGTCCGGGAGATGCCCGAACAGCAGCCGCGCACCGATGAATGCCAGGCCGAACGCCGTGAACGCCAAGGAAGCGTTGCCCCAATCCCTGGCCGCGAACAACAGGGCAATGAACGCAGTGACAACACCGAAGCCGACGCTGCAAAACGCCAGGCCCATGCCGGGCACCCACACGGCGCCGAGCATCTTGTAGAACGGTGTCCGCCGGGTCGCCATCGGGGCAACGGCGCGGACACCGGCGACAACCGCCAAGGCCAACAGCGGGATAAACATCGACGCCACGACGATGCCCATGAATCCCCAGCCCGAATTGAGCGCCACGCCAAACGGAGCGCCCAATGCATAGGCGCCATACATGGCGATGCCATTCCAGGCCATGACCTTGCCAGCGTGCTGCGGCCCTACCAGGCCGATGCCCCACCCCAACGCGCCGGTGACCACAAGGCTTTCGCCAACCGCCAGCAACACGCGGCCCACCAACAACAGCCAGACCGACAACACCGGCGTGGCTACGAACGCCAGGGACAGCAGATAGACCAGTGCGGAAACCGCCGCCGTCACCAGCCCGGCCATGACCGCACGCTTGCCGCCGCGCATGTCGGCAAAATTGCCGGCCCAGGCCCGCGACAACAGCGCCGCGGCGAACTGCGCGCCGACCACCAGGCCAATCACCCACGTGCCCATCCCCAGCGTGTCGTGCAGGTGAAGCGGCAAGACCGGCAATTGCAGGCCGATGGGGAGAAAACCGATGAACACGGTCAACGTAAGCGGCAACAACCTGAGCACCGGATTGGCCTCGACGGTTGCCTGAGGCGCCGGAGCGGCGCCGTGATGGACATTTTCTTGAGTCATGAACCTTACCTGCGAAAAGGGACGCGATGGGACGTTGAACGCTGCTCCTGCAGCCGACTAGAATGCGATCAATTAGTCGCATTCAAGATACGAATAATCCGTCGCATTTCCTATTCGCATTCCTTTCCCCGGTGATTACCTTCATGTCCGAACGCCCAAGCCCGCAGATTTCCTCGCGCAAACAACCGAAACAGGCTCGGTCCACCGAGCTCGTGGCGGCGGTCCTGGAGGCAGCTGTTCAGGTTTTGGCGACGCAGGGCGCCCCACGTTTCACCGTGGCCCGTGTTGCCGAGCGGGCGGGCGTGAGCGTCGGGTCGGTGTATCAGTACTTTCCGAACAAGGCCGCGATCCTGTTCCGGCTGCAAAGCGATGAATGGCGACAGACCAGCGATATGTTGCGAGACATCCTGGAAGATCCTGCCAAGCCGCCCCTGGAGCGGCTGCGAACCCTTGTGCAAGCCTTCATCCAATCCGAGTGCGACGAAGCCCAGATCCGCGTCGCACTCAACGACGCCGCGCCGCTTTATCGGGATGCGCCTGAGCACCAGGCGGCGCGCAGTTCGGTGCAGGCATCGGTGGACGCGTTCATGCAGCAGGTGCTGCCGGATACCGGCGTGCAGACCCGCGCCCTGGCCGGGGAGCTGATCATCGCGACCCTCAGCTCCGTGGGGAAACGGTTTTCGGCAACGCCCCGCACGCGGCAAGAAGTCCAGGCGTATGCCGCTGCCATGGCCGATATGTTCTGCGCCTACCTGGAAAACCTGCGGGCGCTCGATACCCCCTCAGGCTGATCATTCGCCTCGGCGTTCCGGTGACAGCCCGCCGGCAGTTTTACTACACTCCGTCGTCTTGTCCCCTTCCCTTGCGAGACGTCCCATCCTTATGAAAACCATAACAAGCACGATGACGTTCTGTGGCCTGCTGGCGCTCTGCGGCAGTGCATTGGCCGAGCCTGCCCCGTCACAGCTGGATCGAATCCTTGAGCAGGGTGAATTGCGGGTGTGCACGACGGGCGACTACAAGCCCTACACCTACAAGGCCGAATCGGGGGAATACGAAGGCATCGACATCGACATGGCCCGCTCACTCGCCACCAGCCTGGGCGTCAAGGTGCAGTGGATCCAGACCACCTGGAAAACCCTGATGCCAGACATGCTGGCCGGCAAATGCGACGTCGGCATGGGCGGGATTTCGGTCACCCTGGAACGCCAGAAGAAGGCCTATTTCAGCAACACCCTGGACGTCGACGGCAAGATCCCGCTGGTGCGTTGCGAAGATCAGTCGCGCTACCAGACCATCGAGCAGCTGAACCAGCCTTCGGTACGCCTCGTCGAGCCGGCCGGCGGCACCAACGAAGCCTTCGTGCGGGCGTTCCTGCCCAAGGGCCAGTTGGCCTTCCATGACAACGTGACGATCTTCCAGGAGCTGTTGGAGAAACGCGCCGACGTCATGATCACCGACGCCTCGGAAGCGCTCTACCAGCAGAAACTCAAGCCCGGCCTGTGCGCCGTCAACCCGACGCACTACCTGCAATATGGCGAGAAAGCCTACCTGCTGCCCCGTGACGACAACACCTGGAAAATGTACGTCGACCAGTGGCTGCACCTGAGCAAGGCCAATGGCAGCTACCAGAAGGTGATTGGGCAGTGGCTGGCGGTGCCGGCTGCCCAATAACCGTTTGCTGAAACACCAAAAACCCTGTGGGAGCGAGCTTGCTCGCGATAGCGGTATATCAGTCAAAACTGATGTGACTGACCTGACGCCATCGCGAGCAAGCTCGCTCCCACAGGATTGGGTCTGTTCAGGGATGACCCATTCGTCTCACTGCTCCGCCCGCACCTTGGCGATTTCGTCATACATCATCTTCACCAGGTCGCCATCCAACGATTTGGCAAACTTGTCGATCACCGGCTGCACGCGCTCGCGGAAGCGGTCTTTCTCGGCCGGGGTGATTTCGTTGACGGTCATCGCACCGGCCAACGTGGCCTTGGCCTTGTCCATGCTCGCTGCGGTGACTTCACGCTGGTAGGTCTGCGCTTCGGCTGCGGCGGCACGAATCATCGCCTTTTCGTCATCGTTGAGGCGGTTCCAGGTTTTCTGGCTGATGATCAGCGACTGCGGGTTGAAGATGTGGCCGGTGACGGAAAGATACTTCTGCACCTCGTAGAACTTGTTGCCTTCAATCACCGTGTAAGGGTTTTCCTGGCCGTCGATGGTGTGCTGCTCAAGACCCGTGTAGACCTCGGGAAACGCCATCGGCACCGGGTTCGCACCCAGGGCCGTGAACGTCTCCAGGTAGATCGGCGACTGGATGACACGCAACTTCAAGCCCTGCAGGTCTTCGAGCTTGGTCACCGGGTGCTTGCTGTTGGTCAGGTTACGAAACCCCAGGTCCCAGTAACCCAGCCCAACCAACCCCTTGCTGTCCAGTTGCGCCGCCAGTTTCTGCCCGACCGGCCCATCGATGACCGCATGGGCCTCCTCGACGTTGTTGAACAGGAAAGGGAAATCGAGCATGGCGTAATCCGGTGCCTGGGCGGCCAGGATGCCGGAGTTGAGCACGGTGATGTCCAAGGTCCCGCCCTGCAATGCCGACACCGTTTGCACGTCGCCGCCCAGGGTTCCACCGGGGAACAGGCGGACCTTGATCTTGCCGCCGCTCTTTTCGCCGAGCAGGTCGGCGAACTTCTGCGCGCCCTGGCCCTGAGGGTGTTCCTTGACGTTCTGGAAGGCGAATCGCAAGGTCCGCTCACGGATCTCGTCCGCGTGGCTGGCTACACCGGTCAACAGCAAGCCCGTCGCACAGGCCCCGGCCAGCAAGGTTTTCATCAGTTTTCCCATGTCACTCTCCGATCATTATTGTTTTTAAAGGTCGAGCCAGCGAGCACCGGTGTCATCCGGTGAAGAATTTCAACGGCCCCATGACCAGTTGCGGAAACAGGACCAACAGCAACAGCACCACAAACTGCGCAATCATGAACGGCCAGACCCCGCGGACGATTTCCTCGAAGTCCAGCTTCGCCACGCTGCAGACCACGTTGAGCACCGTGCCCACGGGCGGCGTGATCAAGCCGATCGCAGTGTTGATCAGGAACAGCACGCCGAAGTACACCGGGTCGATCCCCGCCTGGATCACCGCGGGCATCAATACCGGGGTCAGGATGAGGATGGTCGGGGTCATGTCCATCACCGTACCGACCAGGATGATCAGCGCCATCATCACCAGCAACAGGAGCGTCTGGTTGTCCATGAACGGCGCAAGCAGGTCCGCCAACTGGCCCGGCAGGTCGGCGATCGTGACCAGCCACGATGAAACCATGGCCGCCGCCACCAACAGCATCACCACCGACGTGGTCTTGGCCGAAGACAGGATCACTTCGTAGAGCTGGCTGACCTTCATTTCCCGGTAGATCACCAGCGACACGAACAGCGAATAGACCGCCGCGACCACTGCCGCCTCCGTGGGCGTGAAAATGCCGAACTTGAGGCCCAGGATGATGATCAGTGGCAAGCCCATCGCCCAACTGCCGTCGAGCAGCGTACGCAGCACTTCGGCACGGGAACGCTTGGGTGGCGTCTCGACGTTTTCACGGCGGGAGATGAACCACCAGGCGGCGGCAAGCCCGACGCCGAGCATCAACCCAGGCACGATACCGGCCAGGAACAGCTTGGAAATCGACACGCCGGACGCCACGCCGAACACGATGAAACCGATGCTTGGCGGAATCACAGGTGCAATGGTGCTGCCGGCGGCGATCAACCCGGCCGAGCGCCCACGGTTGTGCCCCGCCAGGACCATCATCGGCACCAGCAGCGCCGCCAGCGCTGCCGCATCGGCCACGGCCGAACCGGAAAGCGACGCCAGCAGGCAGGAGGCGATGATCGCGACGTAACCCAGCCCGCCGCGCTTATGCCCCACCAACGCCATGGCAATGTTGACGATGCGCTTGGACAGTCCGCCGACATTCATCACTTCGCCGGCCAGCATGAAGAACGGCACCGCCATCAGGGGAAAGCTGTCAGCGCCATTGAGCAGGTTTTGCGCGATGATCTGGGCGTCGAACAGGTCCAGGTAAAACATCAACGCGACGCTGACCACCAGCAAGGCAAAGGCAATCGGGATGCCCAGCGCCATGCTGCCCAGCAGCGACCCGAGGAAAATAGCCAGTGTCATGGGCGGGTACTCTTCAGATTGTCAGGGGTGATGCTCGCGGCTTCGCTTTCCTCGACCGACAACGACTCTTCATCCCGCAGTTTGCCGAACAACGCCAAGTACAGTTCGTACACCAGGATGACCGTCGCGCTGACACCGAACACCAGCCCGGCGGCGTAGAACAGCGCCATCGAAAGGCCTGAAGCCGGCGCGACCACGTTGAGGTTGATGACCGCCTGCTGCCAACTGCCGATGACGATCAACCCGCAGATGTAGAGCATCAGCAAGTGCCCGATGACCAGGCAAACTCGCTTGCCTGCCGGCGGCAAGCGCTTGACCAGGCTGTTCATGCCCAGGTGCGCGCGGTCCTTGAGCGCCACCAGGGCACCGAGAAAAATCATCCAGACGAAGAACCAGCGCGACAGCTCCTCCGACACGCTGATGCCGGAGTTGAAGGCATAGCGCAACACGACGTTGCCGAACACCAGCACGATCATCACGACCATGCACAGCACGATCAGCAACTTGAGCAGCTTGAAATACAGATCGACGACTTTTGTCATCTTGAACACCTCACAGGTTGAACCAGACACCGGCCTGCAGCCGGCGCGACAGGGCGAGCGCTATCGGATCGACGCTGGAATATCCCGGGAGGCTCCGGAACGGGAGGTATGCAATGAGGGCAAGTTCGGTTGACGGGCACGCATGAGGGGATCCTCTGTTTTTATTATGGCCTCGCCTGGGCATGGCAAGGCTGGGTGACCGCTAAAATGTACTACCCAGTTAATTCGGTCAATAACCTTGCAAGACCGGATGGCCGATCCAGGCGGAACTAGCGTGCGATTATCGGTCACCGCTGCTGGGAGCCCTGCCGTGTCCCGGTCGGGTGGGAAATTTTTCAAGGCGTTTTGTATCGCTCTGTATAGAAGCAACCGATTGATACGAATTCGCTGATTTCATGCCTTTCGGGCACACATCCTCGATACACCTGCGCGTTTAACTGCACTCACCGGACAGCAGCACCTGCGCTGCCACGGTCCACTCAATCAAGCGCAAGGAGAACCACCATGATCAATTTCCCGAAACTCTCGTCCCTGGCTATCGCCCTGACCTTGGTCGGCGGCGCCGCCCTGTCGAACATCGCCGCGGCCGAAAGCGCACCGTCGTCTTACGAACAGGCTGCACATCAACTGGCTGAAGGTGGCTCTGATCGGCTGATCGAGAGTCGCGTAGCCGAGGGTGGCTCTGATCGACTGATCCAGAATCGCGTGGCCGAAGGTGGCTCCGATCGACTGATCCAGAATCGCGTGGCCGAAGGTGGCTCCGATCGACTGATCCAGAATCGCGTGGCTGAAGGTGGCTCTGATCGACTGATCCAGAATCGCGTAGCCGAGGGTGGCTCTGATCGGCTGATCCAGAATCGCATAGTTGAAGGTGGGGCTGACCGGTTGCAGGAGCTGCGTGAACGCAGCCCTGTGTGATAGCGGTTTTCTGTGGCGAGGGGATTTATCCCCTCGCCACAAGAGCTTTCTGGCCTTCATGGGCTGAAACATCACCCATAAAAAAACCCCGCATCTCTCAATGCGGGGTTTTTTCATTCAACGGTGGATCAGTTGGCCGTCACGACCGCCTGACCACTCAACGCCAGGTCCAGCAGTTCGCGGTTGGCAACCGCGTACATGGCGTAGTCGGTGCCGCTGGCAGCACGGATGTCCACCAACATGGCGCGCCAGCGCTCGACCATTTCGTGATGCTGCTCAAGCCACAGCGCCAGACGGGTTTCCACGTCCTGGCTACCGTCGCCTTCCTGCAGGACCGAGATGGTGATCGCCCGTTGCTGCCAGTCAATGTCATCGCGGAACGCTTCACGGGCCAGGGCCTGCCAGTTGTTTTCAACCGGCAAGGCACTGATCTGTTGCAGGTACCAGGTAATGTCCAGGGCGCTACCCACTGCGAAGTAGGCCTTGGCCACGTCGGCGGCGTTCTGGCCGGTAACGTCGGACGCCTCGATGATCGGCAACAAGGTGTACAGGTGCGTAGTGCCGGCAACCATGCGCGCGAGCAATTCCGGCACACCGGCCGCCACGTAGGCCTGGTAGCGGGTCTGCCAGCCTTCGCGGGTCGGGCCTTCCAGCAGTTCGTCGAGCTTGAGGCCCAACGCGGCCAGGTGCGGACCGAAGTGAGCGACGTCACGGGCAGCGTTCTGCTCGTTGCGGCGGCTGCGCAGGAACCAGCGCGTGGCGCGACGGCCCAGGCGCATCAGCTCGTCCATCAGCTCCAGTTGCACGTCGGCGGAAACCTGGTGGTCCAGGGCTTCAATCTGACGGAACCAGTGCGGGAGATGGAAGATGTCCCGAACGATCACATAAGCACCGGCCACGTTCGCCGGGCTCATGCCGGTCGACTCTTTCAACCGCTGGACGAAGGTGATGCCCATGTGGTTGACCAGGTCGTTGGCGATCTGGGTGCTGACGATCTCGCGTTTCAGGCGATGACGACGCATGGCCTCGGAGAACTTGCTTACCAGGGTTGGCGGGAAAGCCGTCTCCATGTCGCGGGTCAGGTAATCGTCGTCCGGCACCAGGGAGTTGAGCAGCGCTTCCTTGAGGTCGATCTTGCTGTAGGAGATCAACACCGACAGTTCGGCACGGGTCAGGCCATGGCCCGCCGCGACACGTTCGGCCAGTTGCTCTTCGGTCGGCAGGAACTCGATGGCACGGTCCAGCTTGCCACGGGCTTCCAGATCGTTCATCAGGCGCTTGTATTCGGCGATCCGCACAAACGCGCGACGGGCCGCCAGGGACAGGGCCTGGGTCTGCTTGTAGTTGTTGCCCAACACCAGGCCACCGACTTCGTCGGTCATGCTCGCCAGCAACTGGTTGCGCTGCTTGTCGGTCATGTCGCCGGCCTGCACCACTTCGTTGAGCAGGATCTTGATGTTCACTTCGTGGTCGGAGCAGTCCACGCCACCGGCGTTGTCGATGAAGTCGGTGTTGGAGCCGCCGCCGTTGAGGCCGAACTCGACGCGACCCAGTTGGGTCATGCCCAGGTTACCGCCCTCGCCCACGACCTTGCAGCGCAGTTCGTTGCCGTTCACGCGCAGCGCATCGTTGGCCTTGTCGCCGACATCGGCATGGCTTTCGGTGCTGGCCTTGACGTAGGTACCGATACCGCCGTTCCACAACAGGTCCACCGGCGCCTTGAGCAAGGCGTTGAGCAGTTCGGTCGGGGTCAGTTTGTCGGCCTTGATGTCGAAGCGTTCTTTCATCTGTGGCGAGATGGCGATGCTTTTCGCGCTGCGCGAGAAGATACCGCCGCCTTCGGACATGATGCTGGTGTCGTAGTCGGTCCAGGCCGAACGCGGCAGGTCGAACAGACGCTTGCGCTCGGCGAAGCTGCTGGCCGGTTCCGGGTTCGGGTCGATGAAGATGTGCAGGTGGTTGAAGGCCGCGACCAGTTGCAGCTTGTCGGACATCAACAAGCCGTTGCCGAACACGTCGCCGGCCATGTCGCCGACGCCCACCACGGTGATGCTGTCTTCCTGGACATTGATGCCGCGCTCACGGAAGTGACGCTGCACGCCAACCCACGCGCCCTTGGCGGTGATGCCCATTTTCTTGTGGTCGTAACCGGCCGAACCGCCGGAGGCAAACGCATCGCCCAGCCAGAAGCCGTAGTCGATGGCGATGCCGTTGGCGATGTCGGAGAAAGTCGCGGTGCCCTTGTCCGCCGCCACCACCAGGTACGGGTCATCGTCATCATGACGAACGACGTTGGCCGGCGGCACCAGCGCGCCGTCCTTCAGGTTGTCGGTGATGTCCAACAGGCCCGAGATGAAGATGCGATAGCAGGCGATGCCCTCGGCCGCGATCTCGTCCCGGCTGCCGCCCAATGGCAGGCGACGCGGCAGGAAACCGCCCTTGGCACCCACCGGCACGATCACCGAGTTCTTCACTTGCTGGGCTTTTACCAGGCCGAGCACTTCGGTGCGGTAGTCTTCTTCACGGTCGGACCAGCGCAGGCCGCCACGGGCAACGTTGCCGAAGCGCAGGTGCACGCCTTCGACGCGTGGCGAGTAGACGAAGATCTCGAACTTGGGCACCGGCTTCGGCAGTTCCGGGATCAGGTGCGGGTTGAACTTGAAGCTGAAGTACGCCTTGTTCTGGCCGTTGGCGTCGGTCTGGTAGAAGTTGGTCCGCAGGGTCGCCTTGATCAGGTCAAGGTAGCGACGCAGGATGCGGTCTTCGTTGAGTACCTGCACTTCGTCGAGGGCCGAGAGGATCGCTTGCTCCAGGCGCAGTTGCTTGTCTTCCAGGTCATCGCCGGTCAACTTGCGCGCCAGGTAGAAGCGGGTCTTGAACAACCGGGTCAGTTCGCGAGCGATGTCGGTGTGGTTGTTCAGGGTGCTGGCGATGTAGCCGAGGTCGAAGCCCAGGCGGATCTGCTTCAGGTAACGGGCGTAGGCACGCAACAGAGCCACGTCGCGCCACGGCAGGCCGGCGGTCAGCACCAGGCGGTTGAACGCATCGTTCTCGGCATCGCCACGCACGATGTGGACGAACGCGTCCTGCAAGGTGTCGTTGAGTTGCTGGATGTCGAGGTCCAGGCCTTCGGCGGCGGTGAAGGCGAAGTCGTGAATCCAGAACTCGCGGCCATTGGTGTGACGCAGGCGATACGGGAACTCGCCCAGCACGCGCAGGCCGAGGTTTTCCAGGATCGGCAGCACGTCGGACAGCGCCAGCGGCGTGTCGGCGTGATACAGCTTGCAGTGCAGCTCACGCTGGCCGGAGACCTGGCCCAACGGTTGGTAGAAGCTCATCACCAGCGGGTTGGTTTCACTCAGGCTCAGCAGGTGTTGCATGTCCACCACGGCCGAGTGCGCGGCGAAGCGCTCGCGGTAGCCGGCCGGGAAGCCTTTCGGGAAATCCGACAGCACGTTGGTGCCCTGGGCTTCGCCGAAGCTCTCGACGACCAGGCTGGCGTAGTCGTCCTTCCAACTGCGGCAGGCCTGCACGACTTCTTTTTCCAGCAGCAGCGGGTCGATGTCGATGCGGTTCTTCGGATCCACCCGCAGGATCAGTTGTACGCGGGCCAGTACGGACTCGGAGAAGAATGTCCAGAACTCGCAATCCGACGCCTTCAGGCGCTCCATCAGCACCTGCTGGATCTTCTGGCGCACTTCGGTGGAATAGATATCGCGCGGCACGTAGGCCAGGCAGTAGCAGAAACGGCCGTACGGGTCCTTGCGCAGGAACACGCGGATCTTGTTGCGTTCCTGGATCTGCACGATCGACATGACGGTGCTGAACAGCTCGTCCACCGGGGTCTGGAACAAGTCGTCGCGAGGCAGGACTTCGACCACCTGGGCCAGCTCCTTGCCCAGGTGCGCCTTGGCCTGGAAGCCCGAACGACGCTCGATTTCCGCGACCTTGCGACGGATGTACGGGATGACCCGCACGCTCTCGCCATACACCGAGGAGGTGTACAGGCCCATGAAGCGGCATTCCTTGATGACCTTGCCGTCGGCGTCGATCTCGCGGATCGACACGTAGTCCGGGTAGGCCGGACGGTGCACGCGGCTCGGGTGCGCGGCCTTGGCGAACGACAACACGGTCGGTTCGCGCAGATAATTGACGGCGTAGTCTTCGATGCGCAGGTCTTCGGCGGTCAGGCCGGCGCGCAGCAGTTTGGTCAGGCCGAGGAACGATTCGGGGTCGTATTCGATGTGGCCGCCATCGGCTTCATCGCGAACCACGAACTCTTCGTAGCCCAGGAACGTGAAGTGGTTGCCCACCAGCCATTCCAGGAAGCTCTTGATTTCGGCTTTTTCGTCAGCGTCGGTGGCGTAGGCGCTGTTGTCCAGGCTCGCGAGGATTTCCTGGACCTTGGCTTTCATCGGCTCGAAGTCGGCGACGGCGACGCGCACTTCGCCCAGCACTTGCTCAAGTTCCTTGCTCAGGACGTTGAGTTCGGCGGCGTTGGCGCAGCGGTCGATTTCCAGGTACATCAACGACTCTTGCTGCACGTCGTCGCCCTGGGTGCCCTTCGGCAGGATTTCCAGCAACTCGCCCTTGCTGCCGCGACGCACGCTCAGGACGGTGGTTTGCAGGGTATGGATGCTGTAGCCGCGACGGTTCAGCTCGGTGCGGACCGAATCCACCAGGAACGGCAGGTCGTGGTGCAGCACTTCGACGGCGGTGTGGGTCGACTGCCAGCCGTGGCGCTCGTAATCGGGGTTGTAGACACGCACCTGCGGTTGCGCGTGGTCAAAGCGCTCAAGCAGGCGCCAGGCAGACAGGGTGCAGCCGGCGAGGTCGGACAACCGGCGCTGGGTGAGTTCATCGAGGGAAATGATGCCGAAGAATTGTTCAGCGAACAGCGCCACTTGTGGCAGTGCCTGTTCACTGATGTGCTGCGCCAGTGCCGCTTGCAGTTGATGCTGGAAGTCGGCTTTGCTGGCTGCGGTGAAGAACGCCATCTGTGGTACTCCGCTTGGGCTTGTTATTGATGGTAGCGTCGCGTGCAACCCCTTTCGGGGCCGTCGGCCATCCCGTTCCTGATTCTCGGGCAGAGGAAACAGGATGACAGGTGGGTGAAGCTGGACGGGACCCGCAGGTCACATCCTTTTTGCAGGTAATTTCAAAGTAATGACCACCTGCAAAAAACACTCCGCGATGCCCTTTGCAGGTGCACATCCGTTGCGCAGCTTAACGAGTGCGACAACCTGCCTGCTTGCAGCGCTGCGACATATTCGGTCATCGGCTAGCTCCCTGGTCGCCATGCATCGAACAACCCTAGCAGTCCCAGGGCCAAACGGCACCCTGCGGTGGTAATCCAGCAGAAAATCGTCGGGGCTGGCAGAATCGCGTTTTTGCCCGTGCAAGGCTCATCGGAGCCAGGAGCCATCCATGAAAATGACCACCGACCTGCTGATCGCCAACCCGTGCGACGACGAAGAAGACAACATGGCCATGCTCTGCTGCCATAGCGCTCAGGGCGACATGTTCCTGATGAGCCGCTACCCGGACGAAGACGAGCTGGAGATCACGCTGGATGGCGAGCCCTCGACGCTGGACGGCGTCAAGGTCACGCTTAGCCCGACCCTGCTGAAAATAGAAATCGCCGCGGCGGATGCCGATGCGCTCAACGGTGACGATGTGCTGGAAATCACTTACAACCCCGACGTGACGGACATGGCCGAAGTAGAGCTGACCTTGCAGAACATCCTCAAGGGCACGGGCACCTACATCAGCCAGCTCTGAATCCTTTGTGGCGAGGGGATTTATCCCCGCTGGGCTGCGCAGCAGCCCCAAAAAGGCTGAACACCATCAGCCTGGCACACCGAGGTGGCTGGTCTTGGGCTGCTCCGCAGCCAGCGGGGATAAATCCCCTCGCCACAGGGTTAGGGCATTGCCCAAGATTGCATGTAGCTAACACAACTTTGGTGAGGCCACGCATCACCCGTTATCAGTCGTTCTGCACGAAATTGCCATCGGCGTCATAGACCAGGTATTCGTCACTATTATTCGGATCCCTCACGTAATAACGGGCGTCATTGCTGTTCTCCGGTACTTTCATACTGGTGTACGACCCCAGTTCCTTGATCACCTTGCTGTCCTGACTGATCAAGACCAACGAGGTCCCCCCACCCGCACGGATGGCCGCTGCGTAACGGGTCTGGAACGCGTTGATCTGCTGGTAATCCAGTGGCACTTGCAACCGGCCCGCCAAGTCGATGGCACCGTAGCTGCCATCACGTCCGACCACCGCCATGCCGTTGGAAAACGGCTCCACCTCGTCATACGGCAACTTGATGGCTAGTCGCTCGCCCTGGCGATCGATAAAGGCGAATTTGCTGCTTTTGGTGTCCTGCACCAGCAACGGTTGCTGGCCCACAAACCGACCGATCACGTTGTAGCCTTGCGGATTGATCCGTTTACCCGCCAGATCGAAAACGTCCTGGCGACTCCGGTCGGCGGAGCTGGCATATAGCAGCCCGTCGCTGTGCTCGATGCCGGAAAACTGCGTCGGCAGGATGATTTTGCCGTCGAGGCTGTAGGCGCCGTACAGGCCTTCCATGAGATCGGTTCGTGTGCCGAGACGGGCGATGAACACGTTGTCGGTCACGGTAGGGTTGACGAATTTCATCGGCAATACGAAGCGATGATTCCTGGCATCGTAAAGCCCATAAGGGCCATTGGTTTCACGCTCGACCAACAACAGGCCGTTGCTCAAGGCTTCGGTGATGTATTCAAACGGCAGGTCCACGAGCTTGTTGCTACCGGCGGGGAAATAGGCGAACTGGCTGCGCAACGCCCGTCCACCGGACTCTGGGTCGCTGGATTTCTCCTCGGAGAACAAGGTGTAGGCATCAGCCATCAGGCTGTCTTGCACTTGCACCCAACGGGGCTTGATCAGCCACTGCCCGGCCTGATCAATGAAGCCGTAGCGCTCGGCGCTCCGGTCCAGGGCGATGTAACGCGTTTGTCCTGCCAGGACGTTGTCGACCTGGGTGAACGCAATGGTGTTGTCTTCCATCGGATCGAGTACATGGATGACGATGCGCTGCGGCGTGGCCTCGAATTGATAGTCGAGTTCGGTGTTTTTCAATGGCCCCGCCTGCGCGGCCAGCGCCTCGCCCAGGCGTTCCAATTGCTGTTGCACCGCCTGGCTGGTCTTGAGTTGCTTGAGGTCGCCTTTGGTCTGCAGCAGCGCGTTGTAATAGTCGTGCAACGCCGCGATATCGCCATCGGACGGAAACGCCCAGGAATTGTGACCGTTGCTGTAGAGCGCCCTGCCCGCGTCGTCCAGCCCTTGCACCACAAGGGTCGACATTTTCGGCGTACTCAGGCGCACCGACGCGCTGTCATTACCCAGGGCCGTAAGCCGAAAGGACTGGCCGTCGTCCAGGGTCACGTTCGGATGATCCTTGTCCAGCACCACTTTCCTGAACGCCGGATAGCTGCGGTAAACGACCGTCAGGCCTACACTCGCCAGCGGTTTGTTCACCGAAAGTTCGAAAGCATCATCGGAGGCAAACGTGTCGTCGGCCTCAACCTTGGGCGATGCCTTGAGATCGGCGAAGGTTTGTTCGCTGCCATCGCGAAAACGCAGGCGCTGCGGCAGGTACTGCTCGGCAGTTGGCTCATCCGGCGTGGCGGCGCGTTTCCAGAGCGAATCGAGACTCTCGGTATCGAGCCTCACTTCCGAGCCATCGGCATACAACCTCTGGGTAAAACGCAGGCCCTGGACCGAGGCCAACGCAGCCTTCAGTTGCGCGCTGGTGAACGGGACAAACAGCGACTCGTATTGCAACGGCTGCCCATCACCCGTCTCGGTCGTTTCGACAGCCAGGCTCAGTTGCGCTTCACTGACACGCGCCAAAGACCGGAGGGTTTCGCCGGTGTCCTGGATCAAGTAATTAAGACGCTTCTCCACCTCTGGCGGTGCCAGGGCGCCAATGTCCTCGATGCCACCTTCGTTCAGCTCTCCGGCACCGAAACCTTCATCGGCCGGCGCACCGCTGTGGCTAAACACGTAGTAGGCGGCACAGCCCACCACCAGCAGGGCCACACTCAGTATCGACAGCAATCTCAAACGAGGCTGGGTAATGTTCATGGTGGCTTCGGTAGTCTAAGGGCTGGGAAAGGCAGGCAGCTAACCACACGGCCTGGCGCGCTGCAAATCGCCTGGCTGGCGCGGTTCTGCTGAAGGCCTGACTGGATCGTCGCCGCTGCCCAAGTGAAGCGAAGCACCGTCGGTCGTACCTCTGATACATCGCCCTTGACGACCGAACGAATTCTGGTGTTTCCTGAAACCGGTTTCAGAACCTCAATAAATCCAAAAAACAGGTCTCAATCCGTGAATTCTTTCTCCGCCGCCCAGCGCAGCCGCGTGACCATGCTCGATGTCGCCGAACGCGCCGGGGTCTCCAAGGCCAGCGTCTCGCGTTTCATCGGCGAGGACCGCGCCCTGCTCTCCGAAGCCATCGCCCGGCGCATCGAGCAGGCGATCAGCGAGCTGGGCTATCGGCCAAACCAGATGGCCCGTGGCCTCAAGCGCGGGCGCACGCGCCTGATCGGCATGCTGGTGGCCGATATCCGCAACCCCTATTCGATTGCCGTGATGCATGGCGTGGAAACCGCCTGCCGTCGTCACGGCTACAGCCTGGTGGTGTGCAACACCGACCGCGACGACGAACAGGAACGCCAGCACCTGGCCCTCCTGCGCGCCTACAACATCGAAGGGCTGATCGTGAACACCCTGGGCCATCACCGCGACGAACTGTTCGAATTGCGCAGCGAGATGCCGATGGTGCTGGTGGATCGCAAGGTCGATCGGCTCGAAACCGATCTGGTCGGGCTGGACAACCCGGCCGCCGTCGAGATGGCCCTCGATCACCTCGAACAGCGTGGCTATCGCGATTTGCTGCTGGTGACCGAACCGTTCGATGGCACCAGTTCGCGGATCGAGCGGGTCGAGAGTTTCAAGGCCAGCATCGAACGGCGCCCTGCCCTGGCGGGCGCTGTGGTGGAAACCTGCGATCAGCTGCTACCGCGCATCAAGACGTTTCTCGCCAAGCCGGACCGTGGCCCCAAGGCGCTGTTCTGCGCCAACGGCATCGCCGCCCTGACGGCCACCCAGGTATTGCGCGAACTCGGTTGCCACTTGTTCGACGACATCGGCCTGATCGCCCTCGACGACCTGGACTGGTACCCACTGGTGGGCAGCGGCATCACCGCCCTGGCCCAGCCCACCGCGGAAATCGGCGCCAGCGCTTTCGAATGCCTGCTCAAGCGTTTGCGGGGTGACAACGGGCCGGTTCAGACCCTCGATTTCGCCGCGCGGTTGATTGAGCGTGGGTCGACGCTTGGGAATGTTCGGTGATGGTGACGGCCCCATCGCGAGCAAGCTCGCTCCCACAGGTCCGCGCAACACTGAAAGTCCCTTGTGGGAGCGAGCTTGCTCGCGATGAGGCCCTCCAGCACACCGCCTAATTTTTTTTTGACCAAAACTGAAACCGGTTTCAGAGGTACAACAACAATGAACAAACCAGCCGTTTCCATCAGCCTCTCCAGCTACGGCGCCAACCTGGTGCGCCAACGCGGCCAAGGCAGTTTCATCGACCTGCTGGCCGCCGCTGGCGCCTCGCGCATCGAATGGCGCGAAGAGTTGCTGACCTTCGAACAACCCGCCGAATTGGCCGCTGGCGCTCGCGCCCATGGATTGCAAAGCATCTACTCCTCGCCTCTGGAACTCTGGCTCCCCGGCCAGCCCAGGCCCAATCCCGTCCTGGCGACCGCCCTGCAACGTGGCGAGGCGTTCGGTTCGGCATGGCTGAAGGTTTCCCTCGGTCATTTCACCGACTCCCACGACCTGTCGGCCTTGGCGGACATCCTTGCGACAAGCCCGGTGCAACTGCTCGTGGAAAACGACCAGACCCTGCAGGGCGGACGAATCGAACCGCTGCAACGCTTCTTCGCCGCGGTCGAAGCACACGCGCTGCCCATCGCCATGACCTTCGACATCGGCAACTGGCAATGGCAGGACCAATCAGCCACGGTGGCGGCCCGGCAACTCGGGCGGCATGTCGCGTACGTGCATTGCAAGGCGGTGGCCCGGCGTCCCGATGGCAAGCTCGTTGCCGTTCCGCCCGGCCAGGCCGACCTGCACCTGTGGGAACAACTGCTCAAGCACATGCCGGTCGGCGTGATGCGTGCCGCCGAATACCCGCTGCAGGGCGACGACCTGCTGCAACTGACTGCCGAACATGTCGCCATCCTGTCCCGCCTCGGGCAATCGCGCCGGGAGGCTGCCCATGCCTGACTTCGATGTATTGTCGTTCGGTGAAACCATGGCGATGCTGGTGGCCGACGAAACCGGCGACCTGGCCGCCGTCAACCAGTTTCACAAACGCATCGCCGGGGCCGACAGTAACGTGGCCATCGGCTTGTCGCGACTGGGTTTCCAAGTGGCCTGGCTCAGCCGGGTCGGCGCCGACTCCCTGGGACGCTTCGTGGTGCAGACGCTGGAAAAGGAAGGCCTGGATTGTCGCCACGTGGCCGTCGATCCGGCGCACCCCACCGGCTTCCAGCTCAAGTCCCGCACCGACGATGGCAGCGATCCGCAGGTCGAATATTTCCGGCGTGGTTCAGCCGCCAGTCACTTGTCCGTCGATTCTATCGCACCGTCCTTGCTCGCCGCCCGTCACTTGCATGCCACCGGCATCGTGCCAGCGCTGTCGGTGACTGCACGGGCGATGTCCTTCGAATTGATGACCCGCATGCGCGAGGCCGGCCGCAGCCTGTCGTTCGACCCCAACCTGCGCCCGAGCCTGTGGTCGAACGAAGCGACGATGATCCGCGAGATCAATCGCCACGCCGCCCTCGCCCACTGGGTCTTGCCGGGCCTCGGCGAAGGTCGGTTGCTGACCGGTTTTGACGACCCTGCCGACATCGCCGCGTTCTACCTGGACCTGGGCGCCGAAGCCGTGGTGATCAAGCTCGGCCCGGACGGTGCTTATTACCGCACCGCGCTCGACCAGGGATTCATTGCCGGCGTGCCGGTGGCCCGGGTAGTGGACACCGTGGGCGCCGGAGATGGCTTCGCCGTCGGCCTGATCAGCGCACTGCTCGAAGGCCGCGACATCACCGAGGCGGTCCGCCGCGCGAACTGGATCGGCAGCCGCGCGGTGCAGAGCCGTGGGGACATGGAAGGACTGCCGACGCGCGATGAACTGTCGACTGAATTTGAAACCGCTATTCGCGAGCAGGCTCGCTCCCACACGGGCCAACGCTAAACCCTGTGGGAGCGAGCCTGCTCGCGAATGAAGCCACCGCAAAACGCACCTGCTGAACAAAAACAACAAGCTCAGGAGTCAACGACATGCAAACGCTCAACCTCGCCACCCGCCGCTGGTGGTACATCATGCCCATCGTGTTCATCACCTACAGCCTGGCCTACCTCGACCGGGCCAACTATGGCTTTGCCGCCGCGTCGGGCATGGCCGAGGACCTGATGATTACCCCAGGGCTGTCATCGCTGCTCGGCGCGCTGTTTTTCCTCGGCTACTTTTTCTTCCAGGTACCCGGGGCGATCTACGCGCAGAAGCACAGCGTGAAGAAGCTGATCTTCGTCAGCCTGATCCTCTGGGGCTCGCTGGCGACCCTCACCGGCGTGGTCTCCAACGCGTATTGGCTGATCGTGATCCGCTTCATGCTCGGCGTGGTGGAAGCCGCCGTGATGCCGGCGATGCTGGTCTATTTGTGCCATTGGTTCACCCGGGCCGAACGCTCGCGCGCCAACACCTTCCTGATCCTCGGCAACCCGGTGACCATGCTGTGGATGTCGGTGGTCTCGGGCTATCTGGTGCAGCAATTCGACTGGCGTTGGATGTTCATCATTGAAGGCCTGCCGGCGGTGCTCTGGGCCTTCGTCTGGTGGCGCCTGGCCGATGATCGCCCGGCCCAGGCCAAGTGGCTCAGCGAACAGGAAAAACAAGACTTGGAAAGCGCCCTGGCCGCCGAGCAGGTGGGCATCAAGGCGGTGAAGAACTACGCCGAGGCCTTTCGCTCACCCAAAGTGATCATCCTTGCCCTGCAATTCTTCTGCTGGAGCATCGGCGTCTATGGGTTTGTGCTCTGGTTGCCGTCGATCCTCAAGGCCGGCTTGAAGATGAGCATGGTCGAAGCCGGGTGGCTGTCATCGCTGCCTTATCTGGCGGCGGTGGTGGCCATGCTGATCGTGTCCTGGGCGTCGGACAAGGTGCAGAAACGCAAGCGCTTTGTCTGGCCACCGCTGCTGGTCGCATCCATCGCGTTCTACGCCTCCTACCTGCTCGGGGCTGAGCATTTCTGGTGGTCCTATGCCTTGCTAGTGATCGCCGGAGCCTGCATGTATGCACCCTACGGTCCGTTTTTCGCCATCGTTCCGGAGATCCTCCCGGCCAACGTCGCCGGTGGCGCCATGGCCCTGATCAACAGCATGGGCGCACTGGGTTCGTTCGGCGGCTCGTACCTGGTGGGCTACCTCAACGGCTCCACTGGCTCCACCGGCATGTCCTTCTTGTTGATGAGCGGCGCCTTGCTGCTGTCGGTGGTACTGACCCTCGCCCTCAAGCCCGGCGCCAGCGACCGGGTCGTGTCCAAAACCGTGACGCCGCACCCGGCGCCTGCCCGTTCCTGAATCGAGAAATCCCATGAAAAAGCACGTGGTGTTGTACAAGAAACTCTCAGCGCAACTGATGGATCGCCTGCAGGCCCAGGCCCAAGTCACCCTCATCGAACGCCTCGACGCCCCGGGCCTGGCGCAACTGCGCGACGCCCTGCCCAGCGCCCACGCCTTATTGGGCGCAAGCCTGAAGCTGGATGCGTCGTTGCTTGATCTGGCGCCGAATCTCGAGGCCATCGCCAGCGTTTCGGTCGGCGTCGACAATTACGATATCGATTACCTGACCGAACGCCGGATCCTGCTCACCAATACGCCGGATGTGCTGACCGAAACCACCGCCGACACCGGGTTCGCCTTGATCCTGGCAACGGCGCGACGCGTGGTGGAACTGGCCAACCTGGTTCGTGCAGGCGGGTGGCAACAAAGCATCGGCCCGCGGCATTTCGGTAGCGACGTCCATGGCAAGACCCTGGGCATCGTCGGCATGGGCCGCATCGGCGAAGCCTTGGCCCAACGCGGACACTTCGGCTTCGGCATGCCGGTGCTCTATCACAGTCATTCGCCCAAGCCTCCAGTGGAGCAGCGTTTCGGGGCGCGCTATTGCGACCTCGACACGCTGTTGCAACAAGCGGATTTCATATGCCTGACCTTGCCCTTGACCGCCGAGACCGAAGGCCTGATCGATGCACGCGCGTTCGCCCAGATGCGCCCTGAAAGCATCTTCATCAATATCTCCCGGGGCAAGGTCGTGGACGAAACGGCAATGATCGACGCCTTGCGCCACGGGCAGATCCGTGGCGCCGGGCTGGACGTTTTCGAGCACGAGCCTCTGGACCCGGATTCGCCACTGTTGCAGATGGATAACGTAGTGGCGACGCCGCACATGGGCTCGGCTACCCACGAGACCCGGGAGGCAATGGCGCGTTGTGCGGTGGAGAACCTGCTGGCGGCGTTGGCGGGTGAAAGGCCAGCGAACCTGGTCAATCCGGGGGTTTGGAAAGGCTGAGTCACTCGGCCCCGCCCGATTGCCATCGCGAGCAGGCTCGCTCCCACAGTGGGACTGCGGCGTGCCTGGATCCTGGTTCCGCCACTCATCTCCTGTGGGAACGGGCTTGCTCGCGAAGGCGTAGTGTCAGGCAACATTTTCGTCGATGGACACACCGCCTTCGCGAGCAAGCCCGCTTCCACAGATCCAAGCCGATCACAAATCCGCACCCCCATCAAAATCCCGTTAGTCGCCACCCCCTGCCATGCATTAAAGTAACGCCCCCAGCCCCGGCGTTATCCGAACGCCGGGGCCACCCTTTCCAGGAACAGTCATCGATGGAACATCGTGAAGCGCTGCTGGCGCTGCGAACCTTTCTTTCTACGCAGATTCTCGGCCAGGAAAAACTCATCGAGCGCCTGCTCATCGCCCTGCTCGCCGACGGGCATATGTTGGTGGAAGGTGCGCCGGGCCTGGCCAAGACCAAGGCGATCAAGGAGCTGGCCGAAGGGATCGAAGCGCAGTTCCATCGCATTCAGTTCACACCCGACCTATTGCCTGCCGACATCACCGGCACCGAGATCTATCGTCCGGAAACCGGCAGTTTCGTGTTCCAGCAGGGGCCGATTTTCCACAACCTGGTGCTGGCGGACGAAATCAACCGGGCACCGGCCAAGGTCCAGTCGGCCTTGCTCGAAGCCATGGCCGAGCGGCAGGTCAGCGTCGGGCGCAGCACTTATGAACTGTCGCCGCTGTTCCTGGTGATGGCCACGCAGAACCCGATCGAGCAGGAAGGCACGTATCCATTGCCCGAAGCCCAACTCGACCGGTTCCTGATGCACGTGAAGATTGGCTTCCCGGACGCCGCGGTGGAGCGCCGTATCCTGCAGCAGGCCCGGGGTGAAGCGCTGAATGGTGAAACCAAGCCCGAGCGTCGTGTCAGCCAGCAGGCGATTTTTGCCGCGCGCAAGGAAATCCTCGGGTTGTACATGGCCGACGCCGTGGAGGAGTACCTGGTGCAACTGATCATGGCCACTCGCAACCCGGCCAAGTTCGATCCGGAGATGGCCGAGTGGATTGCCTATGGCGCCAGCCCGCGGGGCTCGATTGCCCTGGATCGCTGCGCCCGCGCCCACGCCTGGCTGGCCGGGCGCGACTTCGTCAGCCCGGAAGACATCCAGGCCGTGCTGTTCGACGTACTGCGCCATCGCATCATCCTGTCGTTCGAAGCCGAAGCCGCCGGCATTGACCAGGACCGGGTCGTGCAGCGGATTCTCGACGTCGTCGCAGTCGCTTGAGTATCCATCATGAATAACCCACTCGCGCCCGTCCCGGGCATCCGCGTCAGCCTTTCGGAGCTGATCGAGATGCGCCATCGCGTGCGCGAAGTGCAGTTGTTTTCCACGCCCGGCCAGCGCAGCCCGTTGATCGGCCTGCACCATTCCAAGCTGCGCGGACGCGGGGTGGATTTCGACCAGGTGCGGATCTACCAGGCCGGCGACGATGTGCGCACCATCGACTGGCGCGTCACCGCACGGACCCAGGAGCCACACACAAAGCTGTTCCACGAAGAGCGCGAGCGGCCGATCTTTATCATGATCGAGCAGAGCCATCGCCTGTTCTTCGGTTCCGGGCTGATCTTCAAGTCGGTGCTCGCCGCCCAGGCCGCGAGCCTGATCGGCTGGGCCGCGCTGGGGCACAACGACCGGGTTGGCGGTTTGGTGTTCGGCAATAACACTCACTACGAAGTCAAGCCACGACGCAGCAAACAAAGCCTGCTGCAGTTGCTCAACCGCCTGGTGCGCGTCAATCAATCGCTGCACACCGACGGCGAGTCGGACCGCGACTCGTTTGGCGTGGCCTTGCGACGCGCCCGGGAGGTGCTGCGCCCTGGTAGCCTGGCGATCGTGATTTGCGATGAGCGCGCCTTGTCCGACAGCGCGGAACAACAACTGAGTTTGCTGTCGCGCCATTGCGACCTGTTGCTGTTGCCATTGTCCGACCCATTGGACCACGCCCTGCCCGCCGCCGGATTGCTGCGTTTTGCCCAGCGCGGCGAACAGCTGGAGCTCGACACCTTGAACGTCGAGTTGCGCCAGACCTACCGCGCCCAGGCCGAGGCACGGCTGGAGCGCTGGGAGATGCTGGCCCAGAAGCTGCGGATCCTGATGCTGCCCTTGAGCACCCAGGGCGACATGGTCGAACAGCTGCGCGAATACCTGAACCCCAAGCGGCCGGGGAAAACCCGATGAGCAGCCTCGACCAGTTGCAACCGCTCATGGCCCCGCCGCCCATCGGATTCTGGCCGCCCGCGCCGGGCTGGTGGCTATTGCTGGTATTGCTGCCTCTGCTGGGCGTGGGTGCCTGGCAGTTGCGCCGGTTCATTCCGGTCAAGCGCAACACCGCCCGCGCCGAACAGCCGCTGGACCCGGTCCGCCTGGCGGCGTTGGCCGAGCTCGCCCTGCTGCCCAAGCCCTACGACGGCGCGCCGGCCGGCGCCTGGCTGCAGCAACTCAACGGGCTGCTCAAGCGTTTGTGCCGTAACCATTATCCTTACAGCCAGAGCCACACCCTCAACGGGCGCAAGTGGCTGGCGTTCCTGGACAACCGCTGCCCGGCCGCCGGCCTGACTCGCTGGATGATCCTGGTTGAAGGCGCCTACAAGCCCGAATGCAAGCTCGATGACAAAGCCATCGCCGGCCTGACCCAAGCCGTCGAGATCTGGATTCGCAAACATGTTTGAATTCGCCTGGCCGTGGATCTTTGTCCTGTTGCCGTTGCCCTGGCTGATGCGCCTGGTATTGCCGGCGGCGGACAGCGGCGAGCCGGCACTCAAGGTCAGTTTCCTGGAAGACCTCGAAGGACTCGTGGGGCGTCGCGCCCGGGCCAACCTGCCCACCTGGCGCCAACAGGCACCCTTCATCCTGCTCTGGCTGCTGCTGTTGATCGCTGCCGCCCGTCCGCAGTGGCTGGGCGAGCCGTTGCCGATTGCCGCAAGCGGCCGCGACTTGCTGGTCGCCGTGGACGTTTCCGGGTCCATGGATTTTCCTGACATGCAGTGGAAGGAAGAAGACATCAGCCGCCTGGGGCTGGTCCAGCGCATGCTCGGGGACTTTCTGGAAAGCCGCGAAGGCGACCGGGTCGGCCTGATCCTGTTTGGCAGCCAGGCGTATCTGCAGGCACCGTTGACCTTCGACCGTCATACCGTGCGGCGCTGGCTCGATGAGGCGCGCGTCGGCATCGCCGGCAAGAACACCGCCATCGGCGATGCCATCGGCCTGGCGCTCAAACGCCTGCGCCAGCGTCCGGCCCAGAGCCGCGTGCTGATCCTGGTCACGGATGGCGCCAACAACGGCGGTGAAATCGATCCCCTGACTGCCGCCCGGCTGGCCGCCGATGAAAGCGTGAAAATCTACACGATCGGCGTAGGCGCCGATCCGGAGCAAAGCGGCACGGCGGGCTTTTTGGGAGTCAACCCGAGCCTGGATCTCGACGAAGCGACCCTCAGGGAAATCGCCCAGGTCACCGGCGGCCAGTATTTCCGTGCCCAGGACGGTGAGCAGTTGCTGACGATCAAGACCACCCTCGACCGACTCGAGCCGGTGACCCAACAACCGACCCAGGCCCGTCCGGCCCAGGCGCTCTATCATTGGCCGCTGGCGATCGCGCTGCTGCTGAGCCTGTTGCTGGTGGCCCGGGAACGCTGGCCGGATAACCCGTTGCAGCGCCTGTTCACCCAGCCCTTGTTCCAGCCGTCGCAACCGTCCGAATGGCGGCAGCGGCTCAAGCGCCTGCGGTTGCGGAGGCGCCGATGATCGCGCTCTGGCCGCATTGGCTGCGCCCCGGTTTCATCCTGCTGCTGCCCTTGCTGGGCTGGCTGCTTTGGCAATTGTGGCACCGTCAGAAACGCGTGGGCCGCTGGCAGATGATCCTGCCTCCGGCGTTTCACGCAGTGCTGCTCAGCGGCGGCAGCGGCCGTGAAAGCAAGCTGCCCTGGATTGCCCTCGGGCTGGGCTGGCTGCTGATGGTGCTGGCGTTGCTGGGCCCCAGTTGGACGCGCGTCGAACAGACCAGCCAGAAACCTGCCGATCCGCTGGTGGTCATCCTCGAGCTGACCCCGGAGATGCTCGCCACCGACGTCCCGCCCACGCGCCTGGAACAGGCGCGGCGCAAACTGCTGGACGTGCTGCATAGCCGCAGCGACGCGCAGACCGCGATCGTCGTCTACTCAGGCAGTGCGCACACCCTGGTCCCGCTGTCGGACGACCTCGCCACCAGCGCCAACCTGCTCGAAGCCCTGAAACCGTCGATCATGCCCCAAGCCGGCCACCGCGCCGACCTGGCCGTCAACAAGGCCATGACGCTGCTGGACCAGGCCGGGCTTGGCCACGGGCGGATCCTGCTGATCGGTTCCTCCCTGAACGAGGAGGAACGGCAAGGCATTCGCCAGGTTCTGGACGGCTCCGCCACACGCCTGCTGATGCTCGGCATCGGTACCCGGGAAGGCGCACCAGTGGCCCAGGATGACGGCAGTTACCTGAAGGATGAAAAGGGCGCGATCCTGGTTCCGCGCCTGGACAGCCCGGGCCTCAAGTCCTTCGTCAGTGAGCTGGACGGCCGCTACCGTCCGGCACGCCTGGACGACCGGGACCTGCGCGGCCTGGGCCTGCTGGAGGGACCGCGACACCTGCGCAGCGATGGCCAGAAACTACGCCTGGACACCTGGGCCGACCAGGGTTATTGGCTGCTGTTGCCGTTGTTGCTGCTGGCAGCGTGCGCCGGGCGGCGCGGTTGGCTTTTCTGCCTGCCATTGCTGTTGGCATTGCCCCAGACCGGCCATGCCTTCGAGTTCGAGGATTTATGGTTGCGCCCGGACCAACAGGGCCAACACCTGCTCAAGCAAAAGCGCCCGGCCGAGGCCGCCGCGCATTTCGAGGACAGCCAATGGCAGGGGGTCGCCCTGTACGAAGCCGGCCGGTACAGCGAAGCCGCCCAGCGCTTTGCCGAAGGCAATGACGCCCGCGCCCATTACAATCGCGGTAACGCCCTGGCCCGCAGCGGCGAGCTGGACGCCGCGGTCGACGCCTATGAGCAGGCCCTGGAACTGCAACCGGACCTGCGCCCGGCGCAGACCAACAAGGCGCTGGTGGAAAGCTTGCTGCAAGAACAAGCTCCGCCAGCGGCCCCACCCAAACCTGCCGAAACCCCGGAACCGCCCCCCAGCGAGGAACCACAGGAGACCGACAGGCCGAGCCAATCGTCCGAGCAGGGCCATCCCTCCTCCGAAGCGACCGCCCCCCCGAACGACGCCCAGCCGACCGAGGATCCTCCGCCCGGTGCCCAGGATGTGCCGGGCAGCGAATTGCCCGACGAGCAGACCACCACCCCGCCGCTTCGCCCGGCCGCAGGTCAACGCAACGAAGAAGAACAACGCCAGGCGCTGGAACAGTGGCTGCGCCAGATCCCGGACAACCCGGGCGAACTGCTTCGACGAAAATTCTGGTATGAACAGCAAAGCCATCAGGCCCAGGGAAAACACCCATGACCCGCTTTACCGCCTACCTCCTCGCCTTGCTGCTCTGGACCGCCGGGGCCCAGGCCGCGCAGTTGACTGCCAGCGTGGATCGCAGCCGGTTGAACTCCGGGGAGACCGTCGAGCTGACGCTGGAATCCAACGATGCCACGCTGTTCGGCAAACCCGACCTGAGCCCGCTGCAGGCGCTGTTCGATGTCCGGGGCACCCGCCAGGTCAACCAATTGACCACCCTCGACGGCGAGAATCGCGCCACCACGCGATGGATCGTGACGCTGCTGCCGCGCCAGAGCGGCACCGTGGTCATTCCCGCCCTGCAATTGGGCGAAGTGACCAGCCAGCCGATCACGTTGCAGGTCATCGAAAGCGAAACCCGCAACGCCTCCGGCACCCTCGAACCGGTGTTCATCGAGGCCAGCCTCGACCAGGCCGAAGTGTACGTACAGGCCCAGGCGATCCTGACCTTGCGCATCTACCATTCGGTGTCGCTGTACGACGACAGCAGCCTGACACCGCTCCATATCCCGGATGCTCGCACCGAGCAACTGGGCGAATCCCGCACCTATGAAAAAGTCATCAACGACGTGCGCCACGGCGTGATCGAGCTGCGTTATGGCATCTACCCACAGCGCAGCGGCGAACTGGCGATCCCGGCCCAGACCTTCAGCGCCACCCTGGTCGAGCCGGTGGCCCAGGGCACCGCATCGCCGGGGGCCAAGCCCGGCCAACTGATGCGCGTGAGTTCCACGCAACTGATGTTGACCGTCAAGCCAAAGCCCGCCAGCTACCCGGCCGACCTCCCCTGGCTTCCGGCCCGCAGCCTTTCCTTGAGCGAAAGCTGGAGCCCGGAACCGACCCATAGCCAGGTCGGCGACTCGTTGACCCGCAGCCTGACCCTGGAAGCCGAAGGCTTGACCAGCGCCCAGTTGCCGCCGCTGCCAGCGACTGAAATCAACGGCCTGCGGCGTTACCCCGACCAACCGGTGCTCAGCAGCCGCAGCAGCGAACGTGGCCTGGTGGGCAGCCGTGAAGACCGCGAAGCCCTGGTGCCCAACCGCAGCGGCACCATCGAGCTGCCGCCGGTGGAAGTGGTCTGGTGGAACACCCTGGAAGATCACCTGGACCGCACCAGCCTGCCCGCGCGGACCCTGCAAGTGGCGAACAACCCGAGCCTGATGGTCGACACCCCGGCGGGCACGACCCAGATCGTCACGACCGTTGACAGCGAGGCGCTGTGGTACTGGCAATTGAGCACGCTCATCCTCGCCTGTACCACACTGCTCGGTTTCGGCCTGTGGTGGCGGGCCCGCTGGCAACCGGCGGTGCTGCGCTCGACCCAGGCCGGGCCTAGCCCGCGCACGTTGCTGGACGACCTCAAGCGGGCCTGCCTGGCCAACGACCCGCACGCCACTCGCCAGGCACTGGACGCCTGGGCCCGGCAGCAGCCGGAGACCCTCGCCGACATGGCCGCGCGTTTCGTGCCGTTGTCCGACGCCCTCGACGGCTTGAACGGCGCCCTCTACAGCGAGACCGGCCAGCACTGGCAAGGCGAGGATTTGTGGCGGGCCATCCGCACCATTCCACCGCTTGAGGGAACGCTGGACGGCGCCAGTGATTCGAGCTTGCCGCCGCTTTATCCCAAATAGCCGGTGTAGCAGCGGCTTCTTGTGGCGAGGGGATTTATCCCCGCTGGAGTGCGCAGCACTCCCAAGCCAGGCAACTCGGAGCGCCAGATAGATTGAGTCGCTGCTATTGGGGCTGCTGCGCAGCCCAGCGGGAGCAAGCTCCCTCGCCACAGGTGCTGTGCAGGTCCCGACAAAGTTGAGCAGCCCCTCCCCTGCGTTTCCCAGTAAACTCTGCATTTTTGCGCCGCCTCTCTTCCCGCGGCCACCGTCTGTTTCTGGAGTCTGCCTTGCGTCTGTTTCACACCTCCGACTGGCACCTGGGGCAAAACCTCCACGGTCAGGATCGCGACTTCGAGCACGCCTGTTTCCTTGACTGGCTGCTGCGTCAGCTGGCCAGCGAAAAACCCGACGTGCTGCTGATTGCCGGCGATATCTTCGACACGGTCAACCCGCCCGTCAAAGCCCAGGAGCGACTGTACGACTTCATCGTCAGTGCCCACGAACAAAACGCCAACCTGACCATCGTCATGATCGCCGGCAATCATGATTCCGGCTCTCGGATCGAACTGCCCGCGCCGTTGATGCGCCGCTTGCGCACCCATGCCCTGGGCCGCGTCCTGTGGCTGGACGATGGACAACTGGACGTCGAGCGCCTGTTGCTGCCGTTGCCCGACGCCAAGGGCAAGGTCCGGGCCTGGTGCCTGGCCCTGCCGTTCCTGCGACCGGCCGAGGTCACGGGCGCACAACTGGGGGACGATTACTTGCGGGGCATCGGCCAGGTCCATGAATGGCTGATTGCCGCCGCCAATGCCAAGCGCAAGAAAGGCCAGGCACTGATCGCCATCAGCCATGCGCACATGGCGGGTGGCTCGGTGTCGGAGGACTCCGAGCGCAGCCTGATCATCGGCAATGCCGAAGCCCTGCCCGCCAGCCTGTTCGGCCCGAGCATCACGTATGTCGCCCTCGGTCACTTGCACAAGCCACAGAAGGTCAATAGGGAAACGCGCATTCGCTACAGCGGCTCGCCCATCCCGCTGTCGTTCTCGGAAATCGGCTATCAGCACCAGATCCTCGACATCACCCTGGACGGCGAGAAACTGCTGAACGTCGAGCCACGGCTGATCCCCCGCGCCGTCAACCTGCAACGCCTGGGCCCGGCGCCCCTGGCCGATGTCCTGGTGCAACTCAAGGACCTGCCCGATATTGACCTGCTGGCCGATGTCCAGCGCCAACCCTGGCTGGAGGTGCGGGTGCGCCTCGACGAGCCGCAACCCGACCTGCGTCAGCAAGTGGAAACGGCCCTGCAAGGCAAAGCCGTGCGGCTGGTGCGAATCGCCGCCGAGTACGCCGGCAGCGGCGCCACCGCAGGCGCCGAGGAAGGCGCCGCATTGATCGAACTGGATCAGCTCAGCCCGCAGGATTTGTTCAGCCGCGCCTGGCAGGACACCTACGGCAGTGAAGTGGACGAACAGACACTGAAGGATTTCGCCGTGCTCTTGCAGGATGTTCAGATGGAGATCGAACAGCCATGAAGATCCTCGCCATCCGCCTCAAGAACCTTGCGTCCCTGGCTGGGCCATTTGAAATCGATTTCACCGCCGAGCCGCTGGCCAGCGCCGGCCTGTTCGCTATCACCGGCCCCACGGGCGCGGGCAAGAGCACGCTGCTGGATGCCTTGTGCCTGGCGTTGTTCGGCGCGGTGCCGCGCCTGAACAACACCGGGCGGGACGCCAAGGTGCCGGACGCCGACGGTGAAATCGCCACGGGCGATCCGCGCACGCTGTTACGCCGTGGCACCGGCGACGGTTATGCCGAAGTGGATTTTCGCGGCATCGACGGTCGCCGCTACCGGGCCCGCTGGGAGGCCAATCGCGCCCGGGAAAAAGCCGCCGGCAAGCTGCAGGCCAGCCGCCAGAGCCTGCGGGATCTGGACAACGACCAGCTATTGGCCAGCCAGAAAGGCGAATACAAGGCTCAACTTGAAGCCGCCCTCGGCCTGAATTTCGAACAGTTCACCCGCGCCGTGCTGCTGGCACAGAGCGAGTTCAGTGCGTTTCTCAAGGCCGATGACAACGACCGCAGCGAACTGCTGGAAAAACTCACCGACACCGCCCTGTATACCCGCCTCGGCCGCCGCGCCTTCGACAAGGCCAAGCAGGCCAAGGAAACCCACAAGCAACTGCAGGACCAGGCCAGCGGCGTCACGCCCCTGGCTCCCGAGGCCCGCGCCGACCTGGACGAGCGCGTGAACCAGGCCCAGCAAGCACTCAAGACCCAACAGGCGCAGCTCAAGCAACTGGAGCAGCAACAAACCTGGTTGAAGGACCTGCGCCAGTTACAGGACGAACAGGCCAGCGCCGCCGAGCAACTGCAACAAGCCCAAGCCGATTGGGAAGCGCAGGCCGATGAACGCCTGAAGCTGGTCCGCCTGGAACAACTGGCGCCGCAGCGGCATCAGTTCATCCGGCAGGCGGAACTGGCCCGGCAGTTCGAGCCACTGGCGATCAAGATCCAGCAGCTGACCCAGCAGCAAGTCGAGTTGCATGAACAACAGGGCGAATTGGAAAAAGGCCTGGGCGTGGCGCAACTGGCACTGGTCGCGGCCCGCCAGCAGAGCACCGACAACGCGCCCCTGCTGCGCCAGGCGTTCGATGAACAAAGCAGCCTCGCTCGCCTGAACCAGGAAGCCGGCCAGCGCGCCGAGCAGCTGCAACAGGCCCAACTGGCTTGCACCGACGGCCAGCGTACCCTCGACTCCCTACTGGAACAGCAGCGACAGGTGGGCGAACGCCTGCAACGGATCGCCGGTGAACTGGAACAAAGCACCGCGCTCGCACCACTGAGCGATGCCTGGGGGGCCTATCGCGATCGCCTTCAACAATTGATGCTGATCGGCAATCGGCTGAACAAGGGCCAGGACGAACTGGCGCTGCTGGAGCAAAACGCGGCGCGTGCCGCCGAGGACCTTGCAACCCGTCGCCAAGACCTTGAAGTGCTCTACAAGGAGGCCGACGCCGAACCGCAGGCGGTGGCCGAACAGATCCAGTTGCTCGGCAACCTCTTGCAGGACAACCGCAAGCAACTGCGCGCTTTCGAGGAACTGGCTCGGTTGTGGGCCAGCCAGCAGGAACTGGACAAACGCAGCGCGGAACTTGAGCAACGTCAGCAGCGCGCCTTGCAGGAACGCGACCGACTGGTGCGCGAAGGCGGCGAAGCCAAGGCCGAGCTGACGATCGCCGAACAGACCCTGACCGTGACCCGCGAACTGCTGGAGCGCCAGCGCCTGGCCCGCAGCGAAAGCGTCGAGCAACTGCGCGAACAACTGCAAGACAACCAGCCCTGCCCGGTGTGCGGCAGCGTCGAACATCCTTACCATCAGCCCGAAGCACTGCTGGAAAGCCTCGGTCGCTTCGATGAAAGCGAACAGGCCAACGCCCGCAAAGCGGTGGAGCTGCTCAACGAAAAAGTCATCGATCTCAGGGCGCAGTACAGCGGCGTCATCGCCCAGCTCAAGGAATTCAAGCAACAGCAGGAACAACTCGCCACCCAGCATCAGGGCCTGGCGCCAAGCCTTGAAGCCCACCCGTTGTCGGCGCAGATGTTCGCCCAGGATTCGCCCAAGCGCGACGCCTGGCTGGCCCAGCAAACCAGCCAACTGCAGCTGCGCATCAGCCAGGACGAACAACGCCAGGCTGCCCTGCTCACCCTGCAACAGGACGCCGCGCGGCTGACCCAGCAACTGCGCGATGCAGAGACAGCCAACCAACAAGCGTCGCAGCACCTGAGCAACCAGCAACAGGAATTGGCCCGGGATCGCCAGCGCCTGGACGAGGAGCTCGAGCACTTCAGCGCGCTGTTGCCGGCCGACACCTTGCAGGCCCTGCGCAGCGAACCGGCCGCCACGTTCATGGCACTTGACCAACGGATCAGCCAGCGCCTCGCGCAATCGGAACAGCAACGCGAAGAACTCGCCGAGCAACTTCAGCGCCAGCAAGCCTTGGAGAAAGAGCAGGATCGCCAGCAGCTCCGCGTGCAGCAATTGGAATCGGCACAGCAGCAGTTCAATGCCCTGGCCGAACAGCAACAGGCCTGCCAGGAAAAACTCACACAACTGCTGGGCGAATACTCCAGCGCCGAACAATGGCAGCAGCAGCTCGACGTGGCGCTGGAACAGGCTCGTCAGGCCGAGGCCAGCGCCAATCAACAGTTGCAGGACCTGCGTAACAACCTCGTGCAACTGGCGGCCGAACTCAAGGCCCGGCAGGAACAGGCCCAGGCGCTGGAGGCCGAACAGCAAACGTTGGCCGCGGGCATCGCCCAATGGCGCGCCTCTCACTCGGAACTGGACGACGCGGCGCTCGACGCCCTGCTCAGCCTTGACGAGCAACAAGTGGCGCAGTTGCGACAACGCCTGCTCAACAGCGAAAAAGCCATCGAGCAGGCCCGCGTACTGCTCACCGAACGGGAGCTGCGCCTGCACAACCACCAGGCGCAAGACAACGGCAACCTGCCGGCCGAACAGTTGGCTGATGCCCTCGCCACGCTGCATGAGCAATTTACCGCCAGTGAACAACAGTGTGCGGACTTGCGCGCCGAGCAAGCCGAGGACCAGCGTCGACAGAACGCCAACCAGGCCCTCGCCCAGCAGATCGAGCAGGCCTACACCGAGTACCAGCGCTGGGCACGCCTGGATGCGCTGATCGGCTCAGCCACCGGCGACCGCTTCCGCAAACTGGCCCAGGCGTACAACCTCGATTTGCTGGTGCACCACGCCAACGCCCAGTTGCGGCAATTGGTTCGCCGCTACCGCCTCAAGCGCGGCGGCAGCATGCTCGGGCTGCTGGTGATGGACACCGAAATGGGTGACGAACTGCGCTCGGTGCATTCGTTGTCCGGCGGCGAAACCTTCCTCGTTTCCCTCGCCCTGGCGCTGGGCCTGGCGTCGATGGCGTCCAGCACGCTGAGAATCGAGTCGCTGTTCATCGACGAAGGTTTCGGCAGCCTCGACCCCGAGTCGCTGCAACTGGCGATGGACGCCCTCGATGGCTTGCAGGCCCAGGGCCGCAAGGTCGCGGTTATCTCCCACGTGCAGGAAATGCACGAGCGGATCCCGGTGCAGATTCAGGTGCGCCGCCAGGGCAACGGGTTGAGCACGGTGGAGGTGAAATGAGCCAAGCCACGCTGTATTCCTTCCGCCGCTGCCCCTACGCCATGCGCGCTCGGATGGCGTTGCGCTACAGCGCTATCGCGCTGGACATCGTCGAAGTCAGCCTCAAGGCCAAGCCAGCCGAAATGCTAGCGCTGTCGAGCAAGGGTACGGTGCCGGTGTTGCACGTCGACGGGCGAGTCATCGATGAAAGTCTTGAGATCATGCGCTGGGCACTCGACCAGCGTGATCCGCAGGATTGGAGGCTGGCGGACGACCCCGAGGGCCAGCGGCTTACGGCGGAGCTGATCGAGGAAAACGACCAGGTATTCAAGCCTCACCTTAACCGCTACAAATACCCGGAACGTCATCCCGAACAGCCGATGGAACACTATCGAAGTGAAGGCGAAGCGTTTCTGCGCAAGCTGGAAGAACGGCTGCAAGCGCGACCGTTCCTGGTGGCGGCGCACCTGAGCCTGGCGGACGTCGCAGTACTGCCGTTCGTGCGCCAGTTTGCCCATGTCGATCGCCAGTGGTTTGCCCAGGCGCCCTACCCTCGGCTACAGGACTGGCTGGAGGGTTTGCTCGATTCCGAGCTGTTCGTGGCGATCATGGCCAAATAGATATTGATCCAGCGCGCGTGCTTTTGTGGCGAGGGAGCTTGCTCCCGCTGGGTGGCGTGTAGGAGCTGCCGAGCGAAGCGAGGCTGCGATCTTTCCAAGGACACTTGAATATCAAGCGAAAGATCAAAAGATCGCAGGCTTCGCCAGCTCCTACAGAGCCGAGCGGGAGCAAGGTCCCTCGCCACACAGCTCGACAACCTGTTCAAGCCTCGGCGCTGCACATGCGCACTCTGGCGCAATCAATTTGAAACGGCCCAAACACCGCCACCCTTGGCTTGACCGGCGGATTCCCTACCAACACGCCCAATGCCCGGGCGGTGAGGATGTTATGGGCGATGTTGTGGTTGCACTCGATCGTCCGCGCCAACGACCCCGCCGACGCCTGCCCCATTCCGAGTAAGGAAAAACCATTGGTGATGAATGCCAGGAAGGCGATCACCCAGAATTTGCACCTGCTCATGCCCCGGCGGCTCCTTTCACTGCGCCCTGTTCAACAGCGACAGCGGAGACTGGATGATGACCAAGGGTGGAAGCCTGCAGGGAGGTCTCAACGATGCCCTCATACTGGGCTCCAACACTGACCAGCAGCACCAACGCCACATAGAAACCAATGGCTATATAGGCGCCGTGTTTGGCAGAAGACAGGATTGCGCTGGCCATGGGATTCTCCGTGGGCATGTTTGAATGCCCACAGGATCAATCAAATAAACCGTTATGAGTAGCGACTAGTATGCATAGTCACCATCAGTTTTATTGATTGATAGAAAGTCCCCTTCAGTCGCTCAGCAAGCTCAACAACCGCTCCCGAGCCACTTCCAGTTCGCCGGGAACGGGCTGGGCGGCCGAGACAATCGGGGTGGAATAAAGGAACAGCAACATCACTGCCAGACGCATCGCCATGGTGTCGATCCTTAGCGCAAAGGTGTCATTTAACTAGCGTCAAATTTAAACACATGGCCATGTGACATCACAACGGGAATTTTTCGCCCCAACGCATGAAGCCTGCGATCTTGTCTCTCCTGGAACTGCATGGGGAGATGAAAAGATCGCAGGCTTCAGTGGTCAGCGTGTTTCAGTGTTGAGTCTTGTGGTCCAGCGCCGCGTAGAAGTTGGCGCTCTGTTGCAGGTATTTCTCGGTGTAGCTCTGGGTGCGGTTTTGCTTGTTGCTGATTTCGACGCTGGCACTGGCCGGCAATGCCACGGTGGCGGAGATGGCGGAAGCAGCGATGACGGAGAAGAGATTCAGGTTCATGGCGGTAGTCCTCGGATTCAGTTGGCTGATTTGCCCGGTGGGGCCGTGAAGCAAACTTACGCGCCGAGGCGTCTCGCCTTGAAATGCTTTGTAATACTAGCGACTATCAGCCGCGTTGATACAACGGCGAAGGCCCCGAGAATCGGGGCTTTCGCGTTATTGACGAACGAGGAATTTCAAATCGCTCGGCGCATCCATCGGCAACTTCTGGACGGTCTTGCCCAGCTGGCCGGTCTTTGGATCGCGCTCGATGACCACGATCTGGTTGCTCTTCTGATTGGCGACCAGGATGAATTTTTCGCTCGGATCGAGGCTGAACTCCCGGGGGTGATCACCCTCGACGGAGCGCCGTTGCAGCTCCTTCAGCGTGCCAGCAGTCGGGTCAATGGCGAACACCAGGAGCTCATTGGTGGTGCCACGATTGCTGACATAGAGAAACTTGCCATCCCTGGAGGCATGCAACGCTGCCGCCGCTTTACCCGGCTGGGGTTTTCCGTCGGCCAGATTGACCAATTGGCGCTGGGTCAGGCGACCGTCCTGGTAATCGAATACGGCGACCTGGGCGGTCATTTCCATCGTCAGCCAGGCGTGCTTGCCGTCGCCACTGAACAACAGGTGACGCGGCCCGCTACCCGGCGGCAACTGCACGAACGGCGGTTCGGCTGGCGTCAGCGGCATTTCGGGGTTGGCCTTGGGGTCGTAGCGGTAGACAAACACCTTGTCCGCCCCCAAGTCGTTGGCGAACACATACTTGCCATCGGGTGAAGGCACCGCCGAATGCACATGGCCGGACTTCTGCCGCTCGGGATTGACCCGACTCGGCTGATGGCCGCCCGCTTGCACCACCGGCGCCAGCTTGCCGTCCACGCCCACCGGCAGCACCACCAAAGTGCCGCCCGGGTTCTCCAGGACGGAATAATTACTCACCAGCAAATGCTGGCCGTCCAGGCTCAAGCTGGAATGGGTCGGCTCGTTGCCCAGGGACTGCACCTGGTTGATCAGGCTCAGCTCATGGGTCTTCGGGTCGATGGCATAGCTGCTGACCTTGCCCACCGGGTCCTTCTGGCCCGGCCCGTTTTCGTTGACGACGAACAGTCGCGTCATGTCCTTGGACAAGGTCAGCCAGGAAGGGTTATCGGTCTTGATCACTTGCAACGGGTTGGCGTCGAGCTGGCCGGTGCGGCTGTCGAACTGCAATCGGTAGATGCCCTGGCTCTGCCCGGCGGTGTAGGAACCCACCAGCAATTGATGACGATCGCTGGTGTCGGCCTGGACGCCCATGGCGCCGACGCTGCCGGCCATCAACAAGGGCCAGAAACTACGCATCTTCATGATCGGAGTCCTCATCGTCGTGGCCGCTGGTCGCTTCCACGCATTCCAGGTGGTGATCGCCCGAATCGCTGGTGATGATCCAATGCTTCAGGGCTTTGTCGAAGGTCGCGGCTTGCATCTGTGCAGGCGTGAAACGCCAGTGTTCGAGGGTGCGACCGTTCATGCACTCGACGTGCAACTGGTCCTGCTCGTCGAGGGAGAAATCGAATGCGTGCAGCCCATCGATGATCAGCATGTCGCAGTGTTCGAGGGCTTGCAGCAGGGTGTCGGTCAGGGCAGTCATGGCGATCAGTCGGTCATTGGGAAAGCCAGCATGATAACCCAATGTCAGAGTGGGGCTTGGGCCATAAGGTTCGAAGGCACTTTCGATTTGGAAGCTCGCTCCCACAATTGGATCTTCCGCGAACACAACTTTTGCATTCAAAAAAAAACCCCTGTGGGAGCGAGCTTGCTCGCGATGACGGCAGTCCATCAACCTCAATGGAACTGCCTGACTCTCAAAGCGCCTCGCGCCCCGGCACCCCATCCACCAACCGCAGGATCCCCAGCGGGTTGGCGTTCTTCAGCGGTTCCGGCAACAGATTGTCCGGGTAGTTCTGGAAGCACACCGGACGCAGGAAGCGATCGATCGCCAGCGTGCCCACCGAGGTGCCACGGGCATCGGACGTCGCTGGATAAGGGCCGCCATGGACCATCGAATCACACACCTCGACGCCGGTTGGGTAACCGTTGAGCAAGATACGGCCGACTTTCTGTTCCAGCAGCGGCGTCAATTCGCCGAACTGTTCGAAGTCCGCCGGATCGCCAATCATCGTCGCGGTGAGTTGGCCGTGCAGGCCGTTCAGGGCAGCAGTCAGTTGCGCCTGGTCCGCCACTTCGACGAACACCGTGGTCGGGCCGAAGACCTCTTCCTGCAAGGCCTCGTCACCGTTGATCAGCAGGCTGGCGTCAGCCTTGAACAATTGCGGCTGGGCCTGATTGCCCTGTTGGTCGCGACCGGCCAGACGCTCGATGCCTGGGTGAGCCAGGAGTTTCTGCAAACCCTTGCCGTAGCTTTGCAGCGTACCGGCGTTGAGCATGGTCTGCGGCGCCTGGTCGCCGATCAGCGTCGCCACCTGCTGGGTGAAAGCGGTGAACTCCGGCGAGCGAATGCCGATCACCAGGCCAGGGTTGGTGCAGAACTGGCCGCAACCCTGCACCACCGAAGCGGTCAGGTCGCGAGCAACGCTCTCGGCACGGTTCTTCAAGGCCTGTGGCAAAACGATCACCGGGTTGATGCTCGACATTTCGGCAAACACTGGGATCGGCTGGGGCCGCGCGGCGGCCATATCGCACAGGGCGCGCCCGCCCTTGAGGGAGCCGGTAAAACCGACGGCCTGGATCGCCGGATGCTTGACCAGCCATTCGCCGACGCCACCGCCGTAGATCATGTTGAACACACCCGCAGGCATCGAAGTTTTCTCTGCCGCGCGGATGATCGCATCGGCCACGTGCTCGGCGGTTGCCATGTGGCCGCTGTGGGCCTTGAAGACTACCGGGCAACCGGCGGCCAACGCGGCGGCGGTATCACCGCCGGCAGTGGAAAATGCCAGCGGGAAGTTGCTCGCACCGAACACCGCCACCGGGCCGAGACCGATGCGGTATTGACGCAGGTCCGGACGCGGCAGCGGCGTGCGCTCCGGCAAGGCGCGGTCGATGCGGGCGCCGTAGAAGTCGCCACGACGCAGGACCTTGGCGAACAGGCGCATCTGCCCGCTGGTGCGACCGCGCTCGCCCTGGATCCGGGCGGCTGGCAAGGCGGTTTCACGGCAGACCACGGCGACGAACTCATCGCCCAGGGCGTCCAGTTCATCGGCGATGGCGTCGAGGAACTCGGCCCGACGCGCCGCACTCAGGCTGCGATACGTCGGATAAGCCGCCGCAGCGGCCTTGGCGGCGGCGTCGACTTCTTGTGCCGTAGCCTGGACGAAATCATGGGGCAAGGCCTCGCCGGTGCTGGCGTCGACGCTCTGCAGGCGAGTCTGGCCGGCCGCGCTGCGCGCCCCGCCGATGTAGTTGTGGCCAAGGATCTGGTTCATCGCAAGTCTCCTCTCAAAGTGTGCCGATAGTACCCGGATTGAATACCGCGTCCACCGGGGCAATGCCATTGACCAGCGGCGCGCCGAACTCGGCCTGGCTGATCTCGAATACATCCCCCGGCTGGGTGCGGATGCCGTCGGCGAACGACAGCGTCGCGGTGCCGAAGAAGTGAACGTGCACGTCCCCCGGACGCAGGAACTGACTGTACTTGAAGTGGTGGAATTCCAGGTTTTCGAGGCTGTGGCACATGTTCGCCTCGCCGCTGAGGAATTCGTTCTGCCACAGCACTTCGCCGTTGCGCAGGATACGACTGGTCCCGGACAGATGTTGAGGCAGTTCACCCACGCGAAGTTCCGGACCAAAACTGCAACTGCGCAGTTTCGAATGGGCCAGGTACAGGTAATTCTTGCGTTCCATGACGTGGTCGGAGAATTCGTTGCCTACCGCAAAGCCCAGCCGATACGGCTTGCCGTCGTGGCCGATGACGTACAGGCCGCTGATCTCCGGCTCTTCGCCAGCGTCTTCGGCAAACGGTGGCAGCGGGAACGGATGGCCCGGGCGGACCACGATGCTGCCGTCACCCTTGTAGAACCATTCCGGTTGCACGCCGGCCTGCCCGGCCTGTGGCTTGCCACCCTCGACGCCCCACTTGAAGATGCGCATGGTGTCGGTCATCGTCGCTTCGTCGCCGGCCTGCTGGTGCATCTTGTCCCGGGCCGAGGCGCTGCCGAGGTGAGTCAGGCCGGTGCCGCTGACCAACAGGTGCGCCGGGTCCGGGTGGTCCAACGGCGGCAGGATGCGCAGCTCGCCGAGCAATTGCGCATAGTCATGGCTCGCCCCCAAGCCCAGGCCGTTGACCTGCTGCTCGAGCTTCACGCCCGCTTCGATAGCGGCCAGCGCCAGCTCACGCACCGTGTTGGCGCCCTGTACTTCGCGCACTTGATCGCCGTCGACCACACCGACGCGGCGCTCGCCGTGACTCAATTCGAACTGAACTAAACGCATGGGTTTTCTCCCTGTAAACAAAACTTGAATAGGCGTAGCAGGCTTTTGTGGCGAGGGAGCTTGCTCCCGCTGGGGGGCGAAGCCCCCCCAACTCCAGGCACCGCATTTATTCAGGCAAAACACAGCGCGTGTTTTGCGACTGCTGCGCAGTCGAGCGGGAGCAAGCTCCCTCGCCACAAAAGCTCTCTTTCACAATTGCAATAATTTCAGGTACGCGTCGCCCCCCGGGCACTGGCCGCGAACTGATCCGCCGGCAGCACATGCTTGCGCTCCAGCAGGCGATAGACCACGCCGGTCAGCACCAGGCCGAACACCATCACGCAGGACAGGAAATACAGCCCCGAGGCCAGGTTGCCGGTGTATTCCTTCAGCGCACCGATCACGAACGGCCCGATGTAGCCGCCGAGGTTGCCCACCGAGTTGATCAGCGCAATGCCCGCCGCCGCACTGGCGCCGGCAAAGAACCGTCCCGGCAAGGTCCAGAACACCGCCGTGCAGGAAAACAGCGCGAACGCCACCAGGCACAGCGCCGCCAGTTGCAACACCGGCACCGACAGCCAGGCGCTGAGGAACAGGCCGATGGCACCGAGCACGTACAACACGGCCAAGTGACCGTAGCGGTCATTCAAGCGGTCGGAGCTGCGCGGAATGATCAGCAGGCCGATGATGCCGAAGATATACGGCACCGAAGAGACAAAACCGGTCACCAGGTCGCTGCCACCGAACTGCTTGATCAGCGTCGGCAACCACAGGCCCAGCCCATAGATGCTCAAGGTCACGGGCAGGTAGAACAGCGCCAGCAGCAACACACGTTTATCCTTCAGCGCATGGAGCGGATTGCCGTGGCGGGTCTGGCCGTATTCCTGCAAGTCTTTCTGCAGCTCGCCGGTCAGCCAGTCCTTCTCGGCCTGGTCCATCCATTTCACTTGTTGCGGGCCATCCGGCAGGTAGCGCAGCACCGGCCAGGTCAACAGCACCGCCGGCAGGCCGATGACGATGAACAGCCACTGCCAGCCGTGCAGGCCAAGGATGCCGTCCATGCCCAGCAAGCCACCGGACACCGGGCCGGTGATCATCATCGCGATGGGTTGGGAAAGAATGAACAGGCCGAGGATCTTGCCGCGATGGCGCACCGGGAACCATTGGGTGATGTAGTACAGCACGCCCGGGAAGAATCCGGCTTCGGCCGCGCCCAGCAAAAAGCGCATCACATAGAAACTGTGCGGGCCCTGCACAAAGGCCATGCCGATGGTGATGGCGCCCCAGGTGATCATGATCCGGGCGAACCAGCGCCGCGCACCGAAGCGTTCCAGCATCAGGTTGCTGGGAATCTCCAGCAGGAAGTAACCAATGAAAAACAGCCCCGCGCCCAAGCCGTAGGCGGCGTCGCCGATGCCGATGTCGGCGCCCATATGCAGCTTGGCAAAGCCCACCGCAGAGCGGTCCACGTAGGCGATCAGGTACAGCAGGATCAGGAAGGGAATCAGTTTGAGGGTGATGCGACGTATAAGCCGCAATTCCTGGCTCATGGGACCGGTCTCCGATTGTTGTTGTTATAGAACCTCGGGGGATTTCTCTCGCGAATGACCGCCAGGACAACCCCTCCGTTGAATCGGACTATATAGTAATACTATTTACCCAACAACACTTCCAAACCGCGCAAATTGCGCTTATGTTACGCTTCAGCTCGAACAATATAGTCATACAATAAGAGAATCGATCATGTCTGATAAGAAACCCTCCCTGCGCTCGGCCCAATGGTTTGGCACTGCCGACAAGAACGGCTTCATGTACCGCAGCTGGATGAAAAATCAGGGCATTGCCGACCATCAGTTCCACGGCAAGCCGATCATCGGTATCTGCAACACCTGGTCGGAGCTGACGCCGTGCAACGCGCACTTCCGGCAGATCGCCGAACACGTCAAGCGCGGCGTGATCGAGGCCGGGGGCTTCCCGGTGGAATTCCCGGTGTTCTCCAACGGCGAATCGAACCTGCGCCCCACCGCCATGCTGACGCGCAACCTGGCGAGCATGGACGTGGAAGAGGCAATTCGCGGCAACCCGATTGACGGTGTGGTGTTGCTCACCGGCTGCGACAAGACCACCCCGGCCTTGCTGATGGGCGCCGCCAGCTGCGACGTGCCCGCCATCGTCGTCACCGGCGGGCCGATGCTCAACGGCAAGCACAAGGGCCAGGACATCGGCTCGGGCACCGTGGTGTGGCAGTTGAGCGAACAGGTCAAGGCCGGCACCATCACCATCGACGATTTCCTCGCGGCCGAGGGCGGCATGTCCCGCTCGGCCGGCACCTGCAACACCATGGGCACGGCGTCGACCATGGCGTGCATGGCCGAAGCCCTCGGCACCTCCCTGCCCCACAACGCCGCGATTCCGGCAGTGGACGCCCGTCGTTATGTGCTCGCCCACATGTCCGGCATGCGTGCCGTGGAAATGGTCCGTGAAGATCTGAAACTGTCGAAGATCTTGACCAAGGAAGCCTTCGAAAACGCCATCCGCGTCAACGCCGCCATTGGCGGTTCGACCAACGCGGTGATCCACCTCAAGGCCATCGCCGGACGCATCGGCGTGCAACTGGACCTCGACGACTGGACCCGCATCGGCCGCGGCATGCCGACCATCGTCGACTTGCAGCCGTCCGGGCGCTTCCTGATGGAAGAGTTCTACTACGCCGGTGGCCTGCCCGCCGTGCTCCGTCGTCTCGGCGAAGCGAACCTGATCCCGCACCCGAACGCACTGACGGTCAACGGCAAGAGCCTCGGCGAAAACACCAAGGACGCACCGATCTACGGCCAGGACGAAGTCATCCGCACCCTGGACAACCCGATCCGTGCCGACGGCGGCATCTGCGTATTGCGCGGCAACCTGGCGCCACTCGGCGCGGTGCTCAAGCCTTCCGCCGCCACCGCCGAACTGATGCAGCATCGCGGCCGTGCGGTGGTATTCGAGAATTTCGACGAGTACAAGGCACGGATCAACGACCCGGAACTCGATGTCGACGCCGACTCGATCCTGGTGATGAAAAACTGCGGGCCGAAAGGTTATCCAGGCATGGCCGAAGTCGGCAACATGGGCTTGCCGGCCAAGCTGCTGGCCCAGGGTGTGACGGACATGGTGCGTATTTCCGATGCACGCATGAGCGGCACCGCCTACGGCACCGTGGTCCTGCACGTGGCGCCGGAAGCCGCGGCCGGCGGACCGTTGGCCGCCGTGAAAGAAGGCGACTGGATCGAACTCGACTGCGCCAGCGGCCGCCTGCACCTGGACATCCCGGACGCCGAACTCGCCGCGCGCCTGGCCGACCTCGCGCCACCGCAGCAATTGTTGGTGGGCGGCTATCGCCAGTTGTACATCGACCATGTGCTGCAAGCGGACCAGGGTTGCGACTTCGACTTCCTGGTGGGCTGCCGTGGCGCCGAGGTGCCGCGTCACTCTCATTGACCCCGTCACCTCCCTGTGGGAGCGAGCTTGCTCGCGATGGCGTCGGATCAGCCGGATCATTGCTGACTGACCCACCGTTATCGCGAGCAAGCTCGCTCCCACAAGGGATCTGCATCTATCCGAAAACTCGCACTAGCGACCCGCCATCGCCGCGCCTGCTATCATGCGCAGCACTCCCCTCGCCTACAGGATCGCGCCGCGTCCCATGGATTACCGCAAACCCTCAGACCGCAAAAGCATGCATGCGCGCATCGTCCAGGAACTGGGCATGCAGATCGTCTCCGGGCGCTTCAAGCCGGACGACAAACTGCCCGCCGAAGCCTTGTTGTGCGAAGAGTACGCGGTCAGTCGCCCGGTGTTGCGCGAAGCCACGCGGGTGCTGGTCGCCAAGGGCCTGGTTTATTCGCGTCCTCGCGTGGGCACGGTGGTCAAGGCCCGGCGGGAATGGCACATGCTCGATCCGGACGTGCTGCACTGGCTGATGCAGAGCAGCCCGCAGAACGAATTTTTCGGCCTGCTCACCAGCGTGCGCAGCATCATCGAACCGGCGGCGGCTGCCCTCGCCGCCCAGTTCGCCACCGATGAAGACATCGCCGCGATCAACGAAGCCTACCAGCGCATGGAGGCGGCCCCGACCCCCGAAGCCCTGCTGCAACCGGACCTGGATTTCCACAGCCGCATCGCCGACGCCACCCACAACGACCTGCTCGCCAACCTCTGCAATATGTTGTCCGTGGCGATCGCCGAAGCCCTCAAGCACTCCAACCAGCGGCCCAACCTGCATGAGCTGGCGATGCCGCGGCACAAGGCGATCCTCACCGCCATCGAGAACCGCGACGCCCTCGGCGCGCGCCATGCCACGCTGGTGCAACTGGACGATGCCCGCAGCGCTTTGAATGTGGTGCTGGGCAGCGACCCCGACCGCGCCTGACACAACGCATGCCCTACGGGGTAGTACCTATATACCGCACGCAGAGGATTGAAATCCCGACACTGGATTCGTCGTCATCCCGACGACCATAGTCAAGGAAAAGGATTTTTATGACCTCGCCTTCCCCAACTGGTGGCCCGTCCGCCCTTGCGCAAAACGTCAGCCAGCCATTCGCCTCGCGCCCGACCTTCGAGCAGGTCGCGCAACGCTTGCTCGAACAAGCCATCAACACCAAGTACCCGACGTTGAACATCGATCTGTCCAAGACCCAACTCGCGTCTCCGGATATGAACGCACGTACCTGGCACTTTCAACCCTTCATGCCCCGGGTGCTTGATTACCTCGCCCTCGGCACGCCCATCGATTTCAGTTCGCAGGGAAGTTACGATTGCTATCTCAGCGACGACGCCCCACGTCGGCTGCAGGCGAACGATGCGCGCCTGGACATAAAAGTCATCGAAGACTGTTTATCAGAGCTGCCTTGGACGGTACCCATCGGCCTGGCAGATGCCCTGATCCGTTATTGGAATACCGACATTGACCGTGCGCCCCAAGGCGAATCCGACAGCCGTATCAGCCGCTGGCAATGGCTCAGCGACACCCTCAAGAACATGCTGCATGTCCACGGGTTGCAACAGGCTGGACTGAGTGAGCCGGAACGCGGGGCCCTGGATCAGGTCGTCCGCTGGCCAGACCGTGACCAACGCTCCAAGCAAAATGCGTCACCCGTCTATGTCTACCATCTGGAGAGCATCATCACCCAGGGCGTCACCCGCACCGTGCTGCCCAGCAGTGGAATCCTGATGCTTCATTACACCCGCGACGGGCTGCTCATTTTGCTTTCCAAGCCCGGCAGCACCGTGCAGTCCTTCGAGTCGATCCAGGCTTTCGACAGCCATTGGCGCGCGCAGATTGCCAAGCGTTATGCCGTCGACACCGTTACCTGCCAACGCCACGAGATCAGCGGCGACGCCTTCGATATCCAGGCGGCCATGATATTGGAGCAACAACTGACTGATCTGCAGACGGTAAAGCTGCCCGCCCGGATCGGCCTGCCGAACCTCAAGGCTCTCTATGACGAGCTGAGCGACCCCGCCTACTCTCTAGGCGATGTCCCACGTCTCGCGCCTCAAGCATCGACACAACTTGAACCGCTGCTGCCCGAATGGCTGAAGAATGCCTCCCTCGCCGACCGAACGAAATTCCAGCGCTACAGCCTGGCGCTGGCCAGCGTGAAGAAACGCGACCAGGACCGAACCCATCTCCGCGACATCAAGACTTTCACAGCCGACGCACTGCTTGCGCGAATGGAGAAAATCAACGACAGCAGTCCGACCAAGGCTCTCCCAAGTCATTTTCACCCCGACGATGTGGAACTGATCTTCACCGTCTCAGCCGGGTTTCCCGGGACCGCTGGCATCAGCGAAAAAAGGACCATGAGCCTGACTCGATTGGCCATCGACAATCTCGTCGCTCGCCCCAGTGGACATCTCAAGCTCAGCCATCGCCAGGGCCGGACGCTGCCCGCATGGTTGACGCCCGACCTCATTACCCGCCGAGGCGGGCTTGTCGAGCAGGTCGATATCGGCACGACTTACCCTCGCTACCTGCAAGACGAACTGTTGAGCGACTCACCTCAAGCGCAGGACTACCAGCGGATGTTTGCCGAACAGATCCCGGCACAGTTGCCGCTCGAGGCGCTGCAACAGATGCTCGACAACAAAAACGGCATGACCCGCCAAGGGCTGCGCCTGATAGAGGCGGTTCTTCAGCCCGACGCCGAGAGTCGGCAGGTCGGCGGGCGTGCCGTGGTCATTCGTCACCTGGCCTTCCTGCGCAAGCCTCAGGCCAGGCCCGACGTCGTGACCAATATGTTCATTGTCGAGGGGCAAGACGCTCAAACCGGTCCGCATCTGCTGTATCGCCCCTTGTACGCCCCCTCGTTGCTGGAGTTTGCGACGCGCCAGGCAATGCTGCAGGCCATTGCCAGCGCCGGGGATTTGCAGGGCAGCGTGTTGACCTGGATGTCCGATACCGCACGCCCGGTGTATGCCAACGGTGGCTTCGCGGAGCCACATATTGTGCATTTCTTCCAGGGCGACGAATTCAGCGTGCCCGAAAGACCCGCCCCGGCCACGCTCGCCATCGACAGTAATGAAGATGAACTGCTGCAATACCTGCGCAACGGCAAACTGATGGAATATCTCTACGGTTGCAATGCCCGGGCCCTCATCAGCCAGGCCGACCGAAACTCTGTCTCCAACAGCGAAAGCCGCTGGGCAGTGCTCCTGAAGGGTGGCAGCCTGCTGTTCAATACACTGCTGTTTCCCCTGCTGCGCGGCCCGGCGATGGCCAGCGTCTGGCTGTGGAGCCTGATGGCCAGTGCGAGCCAGGATATCCCCGCCTTGAACAGCGAAGACCCAGCCACCAGGGAACAGGCCGCCGTCGATTTTCTGGTTAATCTGGCCATGCTGGTGAGCCAATTCCACGCCATCCGCGCGCCTTCCCGTCCCCTCGTGTCCGCTGAAACGAAGAACCAGGCGATGCAACCCCCCGCCAAGCGCATTGTTGCCGAGCAATGGCCTGCGCCCGCCTCTCCCGAAGTCCTCGAAGCCCCCATCGCCCTGCCTGGGGCGGAGGGTCCAGGCTCGAACTTCGATTTCAGCTTCGCCAGCGCCCGCCATCGCCTGACGTCCGAGCAGCGCATCCGCCTATATAGCAAGCAAGTCCCGCGCCCCGCCAGGCTGCCCGAACCGATCAACTACGGCCCGCTCACCGGCCTGTATGTAATCGATCACAGATGGCATGCGCTCGTCGAAGAACGCCTCTATCGAGTGACACCGGAAGCGGACGGCAGCGTGATGATTGTCGACCCACAAAGTCCATCGCAAATGGGACCGTTGCTGCAATCGGACGATCGAGGCATCTGGTCCGTGGATTTGCGGCTGCGTTTGCGAGGCGGAATGCCCAAGCGCGTCACCGAGCAAAGGCGCCTCAACGCCCAAAGGAAAGACGAACTGCTCAACGATTTGATGACCGTCATGGGGCAGGAGGCCGAACAACAGAGGGCCCAGGACATCGCCCAGAACGTCATGACGAGGATGGAAGAAGGAAGCGCCTACACCGAGGAACAACGCGCGTCCAAACGAAAGATATTCCATGACCTGCTCAAAGAACAGATCGACAAATACGTGGGGCTGCTGGACAGCGTGCCCGAACGTAAAAGGCTGAATATCGACCTGCCCTCCGCGGACATCCGCAATCTGATGGAAAACGTCATCAACAATGCGCGCAAGGCCTTCTTGATGGTCGAAATGGACGGGAGGGCCCTCAATCGCGCCAATCCCCAATTCATGGGAAAGCAGGCCGAAAAAGCTGCGGCTTCGGACATGAAGGGCTACCTGGCGTTTCTTCGAGCAACATGCGAAGCCAATGATCTTGCAATCCACTGGCTGGAGCTCAAGGACAAGTATCTGGAGGAGTTGCTGAACCTGGACTCCGTGGGCGCCCAGGCGTTCGATCGCTTGACCCGCGACCGCCCGTTGAACGAAAGAAGCTCAACGTCCACCAAAGCCATGCAGTTGGCGATTCTTCCATTGCTGGCCATCAAACATCCCGAGACTGACCTGCCCGATAGCCTCTATCGCATCATCAAACCCTTGGGTGAACAGATTCGCTCCCACTCCGACTTCAAGCAATACCAGCTGTCCGCAACGGAGCAATTCCAGGTGCTGGAAAGCTTGACGGAGCACTATGGCGAGGCCCTGGACGCATTGCACGGCATGAAGGCCCTCTATTTTGACGACCTCAACGAGTCCTACTTCGACAGGCTGCTGAAACTGCTCGATGGCCTGTATCAGGACGCGTCCCAAAAACTGGCCGCAGAGATCAAGCCCGAGCCAACGCCACACGTAAGTCCGCCCAAACGTCCTGAAGCGTCCCATGAGCGTTTCAAGAAAAAGGTGATCAAGACTCGCAAGAATGGCGTTCTGATCGGCGACCTGAAGCCGGCGGGTACAACCTTGGGAATAGAAGTCGTCGAACTGCGTTCCGAAGTCGACAACCAAGTGCTGTCCACCTATTCACGTCACGACGACGTCTGGGATCCCGTTGACATCCGCCAGCCAACCCCGGCCCCCGCCCCCAGGACCAGACCTGTCGGTGCGATCAAGGGCGATGCGCGAAAACTACTGGGTCAGTTGGAAAAACGCCTGCAACATGCCGAAGGCTACAAGAAACTCTGCCGTCATCCTCAAGAAATCGAGGAGATCATGAACAACGAAGCCAGTCGCTTCCGTGCGCTCTCCGATGAGCTTGACCGGGCCTTCACGGCCTCGACAACACCTCGCACAGCGGCGGATGAGACGCTGGGCCAGCAATTGGCCGATGCCATTTCCAAACTGACCGCCAGGGGCGCTGCCCTGCGCACCGAATTGAGCCTGCTACTGCCACCCACCGACGGCAACCTTCGGTATCTCTTCGAAAAGAACCTGATACAGGTCGCCAAACTTGGCGAACGCAAGGCGTTGAAAGGAACCCGCCAGGATTTCCTGCAGGAATACGCCATCAACGACCGAAACGGTTTTCCCCTCTGGTACGCCCACTTTCATTATGAGAAGGCCGACACGCCGAAAACCGATTACAGCGTCGCGCATCTCAAGATCAAGGAACAACGCCGGGAACACTACCATTCGCTGCTTGCCAAGGCTGACAGCCCGTATGCGGTGGTGAACGTGCATCGTGGGCAGCTTGGCAGACCGCTGGCGCAAAGCAGGTTCCTACCGTTGGCACCGTGATCGCCTGCACATAAAAACCTGTGGGAGCGAGCTTGCTCGCGATAGCGGACAGACATTCAACACCTTCATTGACTGTCACGCCGCTATCGCGAGCAAGCTCGCTCCCACATGGGTTTTCCACCAGCGCTCGCTATGCCGGTTCTATCCTCGATCAATGGGCAAACAACGAATTGCCCTTCTGCCCCGCCAGCTTCTCAGGCTTGATCAGGAACCGCGCCAAAGCCGGCAGCAGCCACAGCGCGCCGAACATGTTCCACAGCAACATGAACGTCAACATCAAGCCCATATCCGCCTGGAACTTGATGGCCGAGAAGATCCAGGTGCATACGCCGATGGCCAGGCACAAGCCGGTGAACAACACGGCTTTGCCAGTGGACTTCAACGTCTGGTAATACGCTTCCTGCAACGGCAAGCCGGCGCGCAGGAAGCTTTCCAGGCGACTGTAGATGTAAATGCCATAGTCCACGCCAATCCCCACCCCCAGCGCAACCACCGGCAGGGTCGCGACCTTCACCCCAATGCCCATGAACGCCATCAGCGCGTTGCCCAGCACCGACGTCAACACGAGCGGCAGCACGATGCACAGCGTCGCAGCCCAGGAACGGAAAGTGATCATGCACATGGTCGCCACGCAGATATAAACCAGGACCAGAATGGTCAATTCCGATTCCTTGATCACTTCGTTGGTGGCAGCCTCGATGCCCGCATTGCCGGCAGCCAGGATGAACTCCAGGCCATCGCGGTTGTTGTCCTTGGCAAAGTCCTGCACCGCCTTCACTGCGCGGTCCAGGGTTTCGGCCTTGTGATCGTTGAGGAACACCAGCACCGGCGCCAGGGAACAGCTGTTGTTGTACAGGCCATCGGCCCGGGCGATGGAACTGTTGAGCACGTCAGGGTTGCGCGACAGGGTTTCCCATTTCAGGTTGCCCTCGTTCATGCCCTTGATCATTTGCTTGGACACGGTCACCAGGGAAATCGCCGACTGCACGCCTTCGGTGTTCTGCATCTTCCACATCAGTTCATCGATCGGCGCCATGGCCTCATAGCGCGAGCAGCCTTCGGCCTTCGTCTTGACCATCACCACCAGTACGTCGGAGCTGGTGGAGTAATTGCTGATGATGAAATTGTTGTCCTGGTTGTAGCGCGAGTCCGGGCGCAGCTCCGGCGCCCCCTGGTCGAGGTCGCCGATCTTCAGGTTCTGGCTGTACCAGAGGCCGCCGCCAAACGCGAGCACGGCCAGGGCAATCGATACCGGTGCGACCTTGGCGCTGGCGAAGTTCGACAGCGTGCGCCAGAACGGATGCTCGCGGGTCGCGTCTTTCTTGCTGCGCTCCACGGCCCGCTTGCTGATGCCGACGTAGGAAATCGCCACCGGCAGCAGGATCAGGTTGGTGAACACGATGACCGCCACGCCGATGGAGGCGCCGATGGCGAGTTCGCGAATCACGCCGATGTCGATGATCAAGAGGGTGATGAAACCGACGGCATCGGCGAGGATCGCGATCATGCCCGGCAGGAACAACTGGCGGAAGGTGCGTCGCGCTGCGGTCAGGGCGTTGTCCGCCTCGCTGGATTGCAAGGCGATGCCGTTGATTTTCTGCACGCCATGGGAGATGCCGATGGCAAAGATCAGGAACGGTACCAGCATCGAGTAAGGGTCCAGGCCAAACCCCGCCGCGTGCATCAGCCCCAATTGCCAGACCACCGCCACCAGGGTGGTGCTCAACACGGCGACGGTGCTGCGCATGCAGTTCGTGAACCAGTACAGCAGGATCAGCGTAATCACGAAGGCCACGCCGAAGAACATCACCACCATGACCAGGCCATCGATCAGGTCGCCGACTTTCTTCGCGAAACCGACGATGTGGATCTGCACATTGGGATTCTGGGCTTCGAACTTGTTGCGGATCTTGTCTTCCAGCTCATGGGAGAACTTGCGGTAGTCCAGGGCGAGCAACTTGCCTTGGTCTTGCGGGTCCGGGTAGGACTCCAGCAGCGGAATGTCGACGATGCTCGATTTGAAATCGTTGGCCACCAGGCGCCCGACCTGGCCGGACTTGAGCACGTTGTTGCGCAACAGGTCGAGGCTGTCGGCCGAGCCGTCGTAGCTCTGGGGAATCACCTCGCCGCCGGCAAAGCCCTCCTCCGTCACCTCGGTCCAGCGCACGCTCGGGCTCCACAGCGACTTGAGCCCGGAACGGTCGACACCCGGAATATAGAAGACTTCATCGTGGATCTGGCGCAGGGTCTCCATGTAATCCTTGGAGAAGATGTCGCCGTCAGTGGCTTCCACGGAGATGCGCACCGTGTTGCCCAGGTTCGCCAGGTCGTTGCGGTGTTCGAGCATTTTCTCGATGAAAGGGTGCTCGAGGGGGATCATTTTTTCGAAGCTGGTGGACGGCCGGATCAGCGTGGCCTGCCAGAACAGGAAAATGCTGACCAGCAGGCAAATGACGATCACTGCCGGGCGGTTGTTGAAAATCAGGCGTTCGAGGAATGTCGCCTTGTCTTGGTGATGACTGCTCATGGGGTCCGCCTTATTGTTATTGTGCCCGTCTGACAGGCCCGGCTCATTTGCTCAGTTCGGCGCCAGTGGACGTGGTGGCGCGAACGCCGCCCTGTCCCGCCAGGATCAGGTTGCCGTTGCCCGCCGCCGTGACGGCTGCTACGGAAATACGGTCGGGGCGGTTGAACACACTGAACGTCACGCCGTCGTCGGTGCTGCGGATCACGCTGCCACCATTGCCGACGATCACGATCGAGCCGTCCGCCAACAGCGTCGCGCCCGACAAGCCGAACTCCAGCGCGCCACGAGCCGCCTTGAGCTCGACCTGCTCCCACGTCGTGCCGAAATCGACGGAACGGTAAAGATTGCCGCGCAGGCCATAGGCCAACAGCGTCGAAGGTTGGGCGGTGCCAATGACGCCAAACAGCGAGCCTTCATACGGCCCCTGGAGTTTTTCCCAGGTCTGCCCCCAGTCGGCGGAGCGGAACATGCTGCCGGCCTCGCCGACGACGAACAGCCCGGAATCCTTCACGGCGGCGATGGCATTGAGGTGGTATTGGTCTTCATTGTCGAGGCGGTCGCTGGCGTCTTCCCAGTGCTTGCCGCCGTCGGTGGTCTCGTACAGCGCGCCATAGGCACCCACCGCGAATCCACGGCTGGCGTCCTGGAACCAGATATCCAGCAACGGCGCTTCACGGGGCAGGTCTTCGAATTGTTTGGTCCAGGTGCTGCCGCCGTCTTCGCTGGCAAGGATCTGTGCGTCGTGCCCCACGGCCCAGCCGTGCTTGTCATCGACGAAAAACACGGCGGTGAGCAATTGACGGGTTGGCACCTTGGCCTGGGTCCAGGACTTTCCCTGGTCATCGGAATAGACGATATGCCCCCGGTCACCGACCGCCACCAGGCGCTGGCCGGCCTGCACCACATCGAGCATCAGGGTCTTGCTGGCCTTGGCCGATTCGACGGAATAGATGACATCGGACGTCGACGCCGCCACCGCGAGCACCGGTGCCGACAACACGACAGAGCCCAGCAGCGACAGCGCCGAGGCCAGCAACGCGACACGGCGCAGCATCGGCGGCCGGCAGCGGCCCGCAGCCATGACAGGCTCATTCATAGACCTTACCCCCATTATTATTGTTATGGCCTGGTACGTTGCCTGTCTCGGAGCATAGCCCTGAAACCTGCAATCTAGAGCCACTTGGCAAGCGGAACCTATCCTATCGGGCTTTCGAAAGGTCTGACAATCGACGCCACGTTATCTTTTGTTAACCGGGTAGGATATCGGCCAAGGGTGAATCAGAAGACATTCGCGAGGGTGATGGATGTGGCGAGGGAGCTTGCTCCCGCTGGAGGCCGAAGGACTCCCTGACCTTGGTCCACCCGCTATTTGCAGCGAAAGTGAAATCAGGATCGGGCCTGCTTCGCAGGCCAGCGGGAGCAAGCTCCCTCGCCACAAAAGGCAATGCGAATCCCGGTCAAGCCAGGCTCTTGCTCACCACCTCGAACACATCGGCGGAAAGCGCGCCGGACGCCAGGATGCGTTCCAGCTCGGCCTTCATCAGCGCCTGGCGGGCGCTGTCGTATTTGCGCCAGCGGGTCAGCGGCGCCAGTTGCCGCGAGGCGATCTGTGGGTTGAAGCCATTGAGCTGGATGACCAGGTCCGCCAGGAAGCGGTAGCCCGAGCCGTCGGCGGCGTGGAAGTTGATCAGGTTCTGCCCGGCAAACGCGCCGATCAGCGCCCGCACCTTGTTCGGGTTCTTGATATTGAACGCTGGGTGTTCCATCAAGGCCTTGACCCGCGCCAGCCCACCCGGTAACGGGCTGCCCGCCTGGACGCTGAACCACTGGTCCATGACCAGCGGGCTGCCCTTGAAGTTTTCCGCAAACACTTCCAGCGCCTTGGCCTTCTCGGTCTCGAACGGCGAGTTGACCAGCACCGCCAGCGCCGTGAGGCGCTCGGTCATGTTGTCGGCGGTGTCGAACTGCTCAAGCGTCGCGCTCAGCACTTCCGGCTTGTCGGTCAGCATCAGGTACGACAGCGCGATGTTCTGCAACGCGCGACGGGCGAAATGCTCGGCCTCGGCCACGTATGGCGTGCGCCGGGACAGGTCGCGATTGGCTTCGTAGCGCAACCACAAGGCTTCGAACAGGCTGTCGGCCAGTTGCTGGCGAGCGAATTCGCGGGCGGTGTGGATCGCCTCGACATCCGCCACTTCGCTGATTTCGGTGAGGTAGGCTTCGCTTGGCAGCGAGAGCATTTCGGCGACCATCGCCTGATCCAGGGAATCGTCCGACAACACCGTGCGCAACGCGCTGACCAGTCGCGGGTCGAGCACCAGGCTCTCGCCCTGCTGATGCTGGCCGATCAGTTCCTGCAACACCTGCACCGACAATTGCTGGCCGGCATCCCAGCGGTTGAAGCCGTCGCTGTCGTGCTGCATCAGGAACATCAGTTGGTCGCGGTCGTACGGGAAGCTCAGCTTCACCGGCGCCGAGAAACCACGCAGCAAGGAAGGCAGAGGCTTTTCAGCGACATCGACGAAGGTGAAGGTCTGCTCGGCTTCGGTCACCGAGATCACGCGGGTTGTGCCGCTGGCCGCCGCTTCGCCGCTCAGGCGCAGGGGCATCTCGGCGCCATTGCTGGCCAGCAAGCCCAACTCGACCGGAATCACGAACGGCAGTTTTTCCGCCTTGTCCGGCGTTGGCGGGCAGCTCTGGCGGAAGGTCAGGCTGTAGGTCTTGGCTGCGGCGTCGTAAGTCTCGCTGACCGCCAGCCGTGGCGTACCGGCCTGGCTGTACCAGCGCTTGAATTGGCTCAGGTCGACCCCGTTGGCGTCTTCCATGGCCCTGATGAAATCGTCGCAGGTCACGGCCTGGCCGTCGTGGCGCTCGAAGTACAGGTCGCTGCCCTTGCGGAAGCCATCGGCGCCCAACAGGGTGTGGATCATGCCGACCACTTCCGAGCCCTTTTCGTACACGGTCAGGGTGTAGAAGTTGGAGATCTCGATGAAGCTGTCCGGGCGCACCGGGTGGGCCATCGGGCCGGCGTCTTCGGCAAACTGGTGGGTGCGCAGGTACGCCACATCCTGGATGCGCTTGACGGTGGCCGAGTTCATGTCCGCCGAGAAACCGGCGTCGCGGAACACCGTGAAACCTTCCTTGAGCGACAACTGGAACCAGTCGCGGCAGGTCACGCGGTTGCCGGACCAGTTATGGAAGTATTCGTGGGCAACGATCGCCTCGACCCGCTGGTGCGCGGCGTCGGTGGCGGTCTCGGCGCGGGCCAGCACGGCGCTGGAGTTGAAGATATTGAGGCCCTTGTTCTCCATGGCGCCCATGTTGAAGTCGTTGACCGCGACGATCATGAAGATGTCCAGGTCGTACTCGCGCCCGTACACCTCTTCGTCCCAGCGCATCGACTTCTTCAGGCTGGTCATGGCGTGCTGGCACTTGTCGATATTTTCCGGCTCGACGTAGATGCGCAGCGCCACGGTGCGTTCGGTCATGGTGGTGAAGGTGTCTTCGACGCACCACAGGTCACCGGCCACTAGCGCAAACAGGTAGGCGGGTTTCTTGAACGGGTCTTCCCAGGTCGCCCAGTGCCGACCGTCTTCGCCGGGGCCGCTGGCAATCGGGTTGCCGTTGGACAGGAGCACCGGATAGCTGTGCTGCTCGGCCACCAAGGTGGTGGTGAACTTGCTCATCACGTCCGGACGGTCGAGGTAATAGGTGATCTTGCGAAAACCTTCGGCCTCGCACTGGGTGCAGAACATGCTGCCGGACTTGTACAGGCCTTCCAGGGCGGTGTTGGTTTCCGGATGAATGCGCACGGTGGTGTCGACGGTGAAAGCCTGGGTCTTGGGCTGCAAGCTCAGGTGGCTGTCATCCAGTTGATAGTCACCCTGCCCCAGGTCGGCGTCGTCGAGCTTGATCGACAGCAACTCCAGGTGTTGGCCGTCGAGCACCAGCGGCGGCAAACCGGCACCGCGCTCGGGGTTGCGGCGCATCACCAGTTGCGCATGGACCAGGCTGTGGTCCTCGAACAACTCGAAGGTCAGGTGCGTCTCGTCGATCAGGTACTCGGGGGCCTGATAGTCCTTCAGGTAGATCATCTTCGGTTGTTCGGTGCGCATGGGTCGAATCCTTCTACTGATGCACGGCGAGCTGGTAAGCCGTGTATTTACGAATATTGATCACGCCAGTGTCGAAAATCAGGTACTGGCCCTTGACTCCCAGCAGCGTGCCTTCGGCGATCGGGTTCTTGTCCAGGTTGAAGCTGACGATCTTGGCCGGATATTGCTGCACCGGATAACGGATCTCGATCGGTTCGACGTCCGCTATGGTCTGGATCGCCTGCAAGCCGAATCGTTCCTGAAGCCCCTGCAAGCCCTGGGCGCAGCTTTCAAAAAGTGAATTGCGGATGGCGGGCAGGTCCACCGCCGCCGCGTCGCCCTTGAGCAAGGCTCGCCAGTTGGTCTTGTCGGCCACCTGGCAGCGAAACAGGTCTTCGACGAAGCCCGACTGCTGGCGGGTCGCAACCCGCAGGATCGGCAGGGCCTGGCTCGCGCCCTGGTCGAGCCAGCGGGTCGGCAGTTGCGTGGCGCGGGTGATGCCGACCTTCACGCCCGACGAATTGGCCAGGTAGACCACGTGGTCGGTCATGCAGAACTGCTCGCCCCAGGCCGGATCTCGACAAGTACCGGCGTCGAAATGGCAACGTTCGGGGCTCATGATGCACAGGTCACACTGGGCCAGCTTGGTCATGCACGGGTAGCAATAACCCTGGCTGAAGCTGGTCTTGGTCCGGCGCCCGCAATGGGTGCAATGGATCGCACCGAGGTATTCCAGGCGAATCGTGCTGCCGATCAACGGATTGACCGGCACCTCGACATCGCCCAGGCGAAAGGCGTATTGAACGGTCGGCCCGTCCAGGCGTGCCGACATCTTGCTGATTGCACCGCGGCCGATCTCGATCAATGGATGGCGTCCGACTTGAACAGGATATTCGGCACTTCGGTGGCTTTCGACTGGCATTCCTGGGGCCCCATGTAACCGGTGCGCTCTTCTTCGGGCAAGTTCTGGATTTCCCAGGCGATCATCGCCTGCAGGGATAGCTCGCGCTGCTCGGCGGTGAGCTTATTGCCATCGGCCCATTTACCGATTTCCACGGCCAGCTTCAGGCTGCGGTAGATGTCGGGGGTGATGTTCTGGATCATTTCATTGAAGGAAGACATGGGTTCTCCGCGCAATCGCGCATTCTCAAATAGACACAGGCGCCAGTCAGAGGGCCATTTTACGGCGAGCGAAGAGCCCGCCCAACAGCCCGGTGAAGCAGCCGACGAGCAGCCCGCCGACGTGGGCCGCGTTGGCGATCTCACCAAAACCGATCAACGAGACCAGGCCGGACAGGCACAGCAGCAACCACACCAGCATCATCACTAACACCCCACGGGGCAAGCGATACGCCGGGTTCGGCGCGAGCAGTTGGTAGATCCAGCAATGCCCCAGCAGGCCGTACAAGACACCCGACAAGCCGCCGAACAGCGTGGCACCGCTGAAAAAATACTGGCTGAAATTGGAGACCAGGCTGAACAGCAGCGTCAGCCCCAACAGGTTGATGCCACCCTGGCGCGCTTCGATCCGCCGCCCCAGCTCCCAATACCACATGCCGTTCATGGCGATGTGCAGGAAGCCGAAGTGAATCAGCATCGGCGTCACCAGGCGCCACCACTGCCCCGCCGCCAGGCTATCGGCCAACGGCGTGAACTGGATGTAGTCGCCAACCACGCGAAACTCCAGGAAGGTCAACCAGCGCAAGGTTTCGAGATTCTCCCCCAGCAGCGTGACGGCGCTGACGATCAGGCTCAGCAACAGCACCAGGGCCGTCACCGGGCTGCGGGTCAGCTGCGCGACGAACCCGGGGCGCCGGGACGTGCCACCCAGGTCCGGAAGTTCCAGCTGTTGGTCGGGGTCGCCAGCGGGAAAACGCTCGTACAACGAACGCACGTCCTCGCTGATTTCATCCGGGACCCACAGCACCTGCTCACCGGCCTCTTCGCTGACCCGATGGGGCACTTGCATGCGTTGCAGCAACTTGACGAAACCACTCAGGTCCACGCCCAGGGGCAAGCGCAGGACGGCGACGGCGCTCATCGCACCACCTCCGGTCGCTCGACGTTGACCCAGACGAACTTGTGCGGGTCGAGGCGGGTTTCCTGGTCGAGGCGATAGGCGACCAATTTGCCGTAGAGCACCGCGCTGTAGTCCAGGCACGCCAGGTTCGGGCGGATCGGCGCGGGCTTGCCGCTGCGCCAGTAATGCCCGACGAACAGCATCGGCTCATCGACGCCGTAGCGCAGCAGGTTGTTTTTCTCGTCCGGGGTCAATGGCGTGCGCGCCACCGGCTCTGGCAACGCATCGGGTTGGAAGACGATGTCGCCGTAGGTCTGCGGGTTGTCTTCCCAGAACTTGGTGCGGAAGAACGCCCGCGTCAGGCCGTCGCCGCCCGTCAGGGTCATGCCGTGGGGCAGACGCATGTCGGTGCCACGCAACAGACGGTCGAACACGGTACAGGCGAAACTGCCCGACTCGGCCGACGCCTGGAGGAAATGCTCGTCGATGCAGCCATCCGGGAACAGGCCGCGCAAGGGCTCGATCAGGCCCGCGTCCCAGCAGGCGTGAACCACGCGGAAACGGCCGGCATCGACAAACAACGGCAGCTCATAGAACCACTTGAGGAAATCCTGCCAGTCGCCAGGGTGCTGTTCGAACTGGGTCAGGGTCTCGTTAAGCAGGCGGGCATGGCGCGGCGTGTGTTCGCGCACGTAGCGCTGGCCACTGCCCGGCAATGCCGGCGTGCTCCAACCCAGGGCGTTGAATTCGTGGTTGCCCATGATGCACAGCGCCTGGCCCGCCTCGACCATGTCATGGACGATGTGCAGCGCCTCGCGAATCCGCGGGCCACGGTCGATGATATCTCCCAGGAACACGGCCATGCGCGACGGATGCCGCCAGACCCCACCCTGCTTGTGGTAACCGAGTCGGTCCAGCAGGTGTTCCAGGGTCAAGGCGCATCCGTGCACGTCGCCGATCAGGTCGTAACTGCGCGCGGGATCGAGCATCAGTCGCCTCCACCCCCCAGACGACTGCCCCAGCCGAGCTTGGTCCGGCAGACTTCGTAGTAGTTGTGATCCAGCGGATGGATCAGGCGCAGCTTCTGGGCTTTCTTGCTGACGGTGATGGTGTCACCCGGCGCGCAGGTGAAATGGTTCTGGCCGTCACACGACACTTGCGGGTAGATCTGCATATCCTTGGACACGACGATTTTCAGCTCGCTGTTGCCATCGACCACGATGGGTCGCCCAGACAAGGTATGGGGGTACATGGGCACAATCACAATAGCGTCGAGCTTGGGATGCATGATCGGGCCGCCGGCCGACAGCGCGTATGCGGTGGAACCGGTCGGTGTGGCGACGATAAGGCCGTCGGCCTTCTGGCTGCAGACGAACTGGCCGTCGATGTACAACTCGAATTCGATCATCCGCGTGGACTTGCCAGGGTGCAGCACTACGTCGTTGAGGGCATCGCCCTGGCCGATGGCCTCGGCGTGACGACGGACCTCGGCTTGCAGCAGGAAGCGGTTTTCCACCAGGTAGTGGCCGTCCAGCACTTCGGCGACCTTGACCTCCAGCTCATCAGGGCGGATATCGGTGAGGAACCCCAGGCTGCCGCGGTTGATCCCCAGCACCGGGATATTGTGCCGCGCCAGCGCCCGGGCGGCGCCCAGCAGGCTGCCGTCGCCACCGACGACGATGACCATGTCACAGACTTCGCCGAGCATCTTGCGCGAAGACGTTTGCAGGCCGTGACCGGGCAGCACTTCGGCGATGGTGTCTTCGAGGATCACATGCAGATGCCGCTCCAGGAGGAAGCGCTTGAGACGGCGAACGGTGTCCAGCACCTGTGAACTGCCCAAGCGACCGATGATGCCGATATTGCGAAATTGCTCCATGGGGCTCCTGCGAGGGTCTGCGACGGGCGAAAAACCCGATTATGGGCGAAAGCGCTCTATAGACAAAATTCTTTAAGCCTCCAGCGCAACGGCTATGCTCGCAAGATGATCCTGTTCCCTGAATTACTCGACCTGCCCCGCCGCCTGCGCCATCCCGAAGTGCGGGACTTGGCGTGGGTGATCATCGCGCCGCCGATGCTCATCGACACCCCTTGGCCCCAGCGTCATCCCCTGGCGGGCAGCGACTGGGTGCAGCAGCCGCACCGGCTGGAACACTGGCTGCGCCAACTGGACCGCGACAGCTACCCGCTGCTGCAATGCCTGTCCCAGGGCCGGACACGGCGCCTGGGCCTGTATTACGAAAGGTTGTGGCAATTTGCCGTGCAGCACGCACCGGGCATCGAGTGGATCGCGGCGAACCTGCCGATTCGTCGCGAGGGTCATACGCTGGGGGAGTTGGATTTGCTGCTGCGTGACGGCGAAGGTGTTCATCACCTGGAGCTGGCGATCAAGCTGTACCTGGGCCCGCAGCAAGGCAACGGGCTCGACACTGCGCAATGGCTCGGCCCCGGCTGCCATGATCGCCTGGACCGTAAATTGGCGCACCTGCATGAGCACCAATTGCCGATTTCCGCACGCCCAGAGAGCCGCGAGGCCTTGGCGGCGCTGGGCATCGAATCGTTTCGCTCGCACCTTTGGCTCGGTGGATACCTGCTTTACCCGTGGCCGGGCGAGGCCGAACCACCGAGCGGCGCGCACCCCAGGCATTTGCGCGGCCGTTGGCTGCACCAGCGCGACTGGTCCGGATTCGTCGCCCAGCGACCGCCTGGGCACTGGCAACCCCTGCCCCGCGCCGCCTGGCTCGCGCCGGCCCGTTACCCTGCGGAGCAGGTGTGGACCGAGGCGCAACTGGACGCCTGGCGAACCGCCCTCGACCCGATGGCACCGGCGCAATTGATGGTGCGTCTGACCGAGAATGCCGAGGGCGAATGGGAAGAAGCCGAGCGGGCATTCCTGGTGGCGGACCTTTGGCCGGATGTGCCGGGTAATGGCTAATTTTTTGCGGCGCATGGACGGCCGCCTTCGCGAGCAAGCCCGCTCCCACAGGGGAATGCATTTCCCTGTGGGAGCGGGCTT
>NZ_JAESPG010000038.1:0-23355 GCF_016756915.1 Pseudomonas sp. HB05 | reverse complement strand
ATGTGCCTGTCGGCAACGACGTGTACCAAGGTCCAACGACTGTCACCGAATCGATCAAAGATGCATCCGGCGGTAATCTCGAAGCCATTGCTCCAAACACTGCTCCAGTCAGCACCGTGGTTAGCGACGTCAATGACACCACCACGGTGACATTGACCGCCACACCGACCGTGAACGAAAACGGCACCATCACCTACACCGCCACGCTGACCGGCGCAGACGGCAAACCTGTCACCGCACAAAACGGTCCGGTTACCGTAACGTTGGAAAGCGGCAAGACCATCACCATCGCCGCCGGCGCAAGTTCAGGCGCGCTCGATGTGCCTGTCGGCAACGACGTGTACCAAGGCCCAACCACCGTCACCGAATCGATTAAAGATGCATCGGGGGGTAATCTCGAAGCCATCGCACCGAACACCGCGCCTGTGAGCACCGTGGTTAGCGACGTCAACGACACCACCACGGTGACATTGACCGCTACGCCGACCGTGAATGAAAACGGCACGATCACCTACACCGCGACCCTGACCGGTGCCGACGGAAAACCGGTCACCGCGCAAAACGGTCCAGTGACCGTAACCTTGGACAGCGGCAAGACCATCACCATCGCTGCGGGCGCAAGCTCGGGTGCGCTCGATGTGCCTGTCGGCAACGACGTGTACCAAGGTCCAACGACTGTCACCGAATCGATCAAAGATGCATCCGGTGGCAACCTCGAAGCCATCGCACCGAACACCGCGCCTGTGAGCACCGTGGTTAGCGACGTCAACGACACTACCACCGTGACGCTGACCGCCACGCCGAACGTGAACGAAAACGGCACCATCACCTACACCGCCACCCTGACCGGCGCCGACGGCAAACCCGTCACCGCTCAGAACGGTCCAGTGACCGTGACCTTGGAAAGCGGCAAGACCATCACCATCGCCGCCGGCGCAAGCTCGGGTGCGCTCGATGTGCATGTCGGCAACGATGTCTACACCGGTGCGCCGTCCATCACCGAGTCGATCAAATCGGCCTCCGGAGGCAATCTCGAAGCCATCGGCGTCAATAGCGCCGGCGCGTCGACGGCCGTGGGCGACACTGTCGACAACACCACCGTCAGCATCAGCGGCAGCACCTCCGTCACCGAAGGCCAGGCCGCCACGTACACCGTCAGCCTGACGAACCCGGCGCAAACCGAAGTGACGGTGAAGATCGTCTACAGCGGTACCGCCGCCGACGGCTCGGACTTTACCGGCGTCTACACCGTGAAGATTCCGGCCAACGCCACCAGCGCCAACTTCAACGTGGCCACCCTGGACGACAAGATCACCGAAGGCACTGAAAACTTCGTGGTCAAGATCGACTCGGCCACTGGCGGCAATTTCGAGCACCTGGCGGTCAGTGGGACCAACGGCAGCGTCAGTACGTCGATCATCGACAACGACACGCCGCCTGCGCTTGACCTGGATGCCAACGATTCCAGCGGCAAGACCGGCGCCGACTACCAGGTGACCTTCACCGAAGGCACTTCCGGCCCGGGCGTGTCCATCGCCGACACCGACCTGAAGATCACCGACCCGGACAGCACGATGCTGACCGGCGCCACCATCGTGCTGACCAACCGTCAGCCTGGCGATCATCTGAACCTGGGCAACAGCGTCAACGGCATCAGCATCAACGCCAACAGCACCGACGGCAAAGTCGTCCTGACGCTGACGGGCAATGCGACGCTGGCCGACTACATGCAGCAGATCAAGAACATCAGCTTCATCAACAACAGCGAAGACCCGAGCAGCGTACCGCGCGTGATCACCGTGACGGTGACTGACGGCGCAAGCTACTCCAACACCGCCACCACCACCGTGAACGTGGTCGGCGTCAACGATGCACCGGTCGCCACGGGCGGTTCGGTGACCGGTACCGAAGACACTTCGCTGGTGCTTGGCTGGTCGACCTTCGGCGTCAGCGACGTGGACAGCTCCGCCGCCAGCCAGGGCGTGAAAATCACCGGGCTGCCAGGCGATGGCAAGCTGCAGTACCTGGACGGTGCGACCTGGAAGGACGTGGCCAACAACCAGACCTTCACCAAGGCCGATATCGATGCCGGCAAGCTGCGCTTCACGCCAGATGCCAATGAATCCGGGACCAATGGCTACGGTGGCAGCGGCGTGGGCAACCAACAGGCTGACTACACGCAGATCAAGTTCCAGCCTACCGACGGCCAGGCGCTGGGCAACACCGGCACGGTGAAGATCGACATCACGCCGACCGCCGACGCACCGACCCTCAACGTGGCCGGCAACAACGTGACCTCCACTGGCTTGATCAAGGAAGTCTGGACCGGCCTGTCGGGCCTGGGCACCGATGGCAGCGGCGCGCCGTCCGGCACACTCAAGTCGGTGATCGATGCCGCCGGCACGCCGAACAGCAGCACCAACGTGACCAACGTCCAGAACGACAGCAACGTCAATCCGGGCACCGCGTCGAAGACCTCGGGGCTGATTTTCCTGGAAGCTGGCAAGACCTATACCTTCAGTGGCACGGGCGATGACAGCCTGTTGGTGACGGTCGGCGGCAAGGACGTGGCGGGTATCACCTGGGGCGCGGGTGGCCAGCTCAATGGTTCGTTCACCCCGACCAGCAGCGGCTACTACACCCTGGACATCTACCACCACAACCAGACCGGCCCGGGCAGCTATGACGTGAACCTGTCGATCAACGGCAGCACGCCGGTAGACCTGAGCAGTGCCGGCGTACCGCTCTACACCGGTGTCACCGACCTGACGAACGCCGGGGTCAGCGTTTCCGACCTGCACGGCACCAACGGCGAAGGCTACTACGACGGCTTCAAGCTCAACGAAGGTGGCGAAGGCGGCAGCGTGAACCTGTCGAAGATCACCACCGCGCTGACCGACACCGACGGCTCCGAAAGCCTGAGCGTGAAGATCGGCGGCATGCCGGAAGGCAGCGTGCTGAGCGACGGCGCCGGCCACACCGCGATCGTGGGTGCCAACGGCGAGGCCTCGGTGACTGGCTGGAACCTGGGCAGTCTGAACCTGACGCCACCGACCTACTACAACGGCCAGATCAACCTGACGGTAACGTCGACCTCCACCGAATCCCTCGGCGGGTCGGCCGTGACGACCGCGCAGATCCCGGTCACCGTTTACCCGGCGACCTATAACGCCGTCACCGCCACCTCCGGCAGCGACAATGTCACCGGTACCGATGGCAACGACATCGTGGTCGCCGACATCGGCGGACTGACCGTGGTGCCGGGCGTCAACTACAACATCGCCTTCATGGTCGACAGCTCCGGCAGCATGAGTTCGTCGTCCGTTACCGCCGCGAAGAACTCGCTGACCCAGGTGTTCAACACGCTCAAGCAGAGCCTGGGCAGCAACTCCGGGACGGTGAACATCTTCCTGGCGGACTTCGATAACCAGGTCAACAAGAACGTTGCGGTCAACCTCAACGACCCGAACGCGCTGACACTGCTCAAGAACGTGCTCGACTCGATGGTGTCCGGCGGCAATACCAACTATGAAGACGTGTTCAAGACCACCGCAAACTTCTTCAACAGCACCCAGGCCCTGAGTAATACCGGTGCGAAGAACCTGACGTACTTCATCACCGACGGTGAGCCAACGCGCTACCAGTCCGGCGAAGAGACGAACCCAGTGTTGTACGGCACCGTCAAGCTCGACGACGTCCTGAGCGCGGCCAACTACACCGTGGGCAAGTACTACACCCAGACGATCGACAGCACGCACAAATTCATCATCGAAGAAAATGGGGACATGTACCTGTCCATCAAGAACGGCAAGAATTGGAACGAAAACTACGTCGGCACGGTGCATGCCGAGGGCAACGGCACGTTCGAGTTCTCCAACGTGGACGGCGGCGGGTGGAACGACGCCTCGGCAGCAGCCGGCTCAACGGCCAGCTTCACCCTGCTCAAAGGCTTGAGCAACGTTGAAGCCATCGGCCTGAACAACGGCGTGACCCTTGACGACCTCAAGCCGTACGACTCCGATGGCAAGCCGCAAACCAACATCGACCCCAAGGACCTGGCCAACTCGATCATCGGCCACACCGAAGCGACGTTGCCAGGTGCCGACACGGTCAATGGCGGCGACGGCAATGACATCCTCTTCGGCGATCTGGTGAGCTTCAACGGCATCACCGGCGAGGGTTACCAGGCGATCCAGTCGTTCGTGGCCCAGCAAAGCGGCGTCGACGTCAGCAAGATCACCACCAGCAACGTGCACCAGTACATCACCGAGCACTACACCGCGTTCGATGTGTCTGGCGCCCATGATGGCAACGACACCCTGCTGGGCGGCGCCGGTAACGACATCCTGTTCGGCCAGGGCGGCAACGACCTGCTGGACGGTGGCAAGGGCAATGACATCCTGCTCGGTGGCAGCGGTGCCGATACCCTGATCGGCGGCAAGGGCAACGACACCCTGATCGGTGGCCTGGGCGGCGACACCTTCGTCTGGAAATCCGGCGACACCGGTACTGACGTGATCAAGGACTTCAAGGCCGGCGACGGTGATCGGATCGATCTGCGGGACCTGCTGCAGGGCGAAACCGGCAGTACCATCGACCACTTCCTGAAAATCACCACGGTCGATGGCGTTTCCTCCTTGCAAGTCAGCACCACCGGCCAGTTCAACACGGCCAACAGCGCAGCGGCGCCGGACGTGACGATCAAGCTCGAAGGCAACAACTGGTCGAACATCAACCTGAACTCCCTCATCGCCGGCAGTGATCCGACCATCAAGATCGATCACAACAACAGCTGACGCTGACACGGACCCCGTGGCGAGGGAGCTTGCTCCCGCTGGGGCGCGAAGCGGCCCTGTTTTTAGGGCTGCCGAGCAGCCCAGCGGGAGCAAGCTCCCTCGCCACGGATAAGTGTTCAAACGCCCCCTGGTTGGCCTATGCTGCCCAGCATGACGCCGCTTCATACATGAGGGATGCCCGATGTTTTATGTGCAACGTGATGCACAAGGCCTGCTGGTGCGCGTCGAAGCCACCGCTTACGCCGAGGCCACCGAGACCTTGCCGGCCGACAACCATGAAATCCAGGACTGGTTCGCCAACCAGGCAGTAGAAAACAGCCTCAAGCAGCTCAAGCAAAGCGACTTGGAGATGATCCGGGTACTCGATGACTTGATCCAGGTGCTGACCAGCAAAGGCGTCATTCGCGTCACCGACCTGCCACCCGCGGCCCAGGCCAAGCTGATGGACCGCAACCAGGCCCGTGAAGCGCTGGGCGGGCTGAGCCGGTTGATCGATGATGATGAGAAGGGGTTGATCTAGGCTCCCACGTCATTTCAGGCAGCACACAACACCTGTGGCGAGGGGATTTATCCCCGCTGGGCTGCGCAGCGGCCCTAAAACCCAGCCGCCTCGGTGTGTCAGGCAGTTCACCTTTAGGTATCTGGGGCTGCTACGCAGCCCAACGGGGATAAATCCCCTCGCCACGGGTTTGGAATTGTCTGGGCTGACGCCTTCGCGAGCAGGCTCGCTCCCACAGTTCATTTTGTGTTGATTTCGATATTTCGGTTCAACACAGATCAGTGTGGGAGCGAGCTTGCTCGCGAAAGCGGTCTTCAATTCACCACAGGTCTTTCAGATTGTGGCTTGAACCTCAAGCCGATCCATCGCCCGTTCCACCAGCAAATGCACCCCATCCGCCATGCGGCTGATCGCCAGGATCACGCTGCGGCGCGAGCCGTCGACGTCATCCGCCAGGTTGGCGGCGATGGCGCTGATGGACAGCAGGTCTTCGGAGGCGTTGGCCAGTAGGGTTTCGGTGTCGATGTCCGGGGCGACCATGAAGAGTTGGGGCCCTTGGGATTTGTTCGAGGATTGATCGGCGGGTTTGGGGTTGAGGTAGTAGTCGAGGACGCGTTCGGCGGCTTCGTCGAGTTTTTTGGATTTCGAGGATTTGTCAGAGGCGTTGCCAGGGCTTCCTGGCGGATTTGGAGTTGCTTTGAACATTTGAGATTTCCTAAACAGTTAAGTGGAAGCCGTCACCGTTCGCTTGCACGCGAATGAGGGTGGCGGCCGTACGCAGGTGTGCAAGACCGGGCCTGTTTAGGACACCCGGCAGATCCAAGGATCTCCCGCGTGCAGCCGCCATAAAGCCAGTGGACAGAAAAAAGCCCATGAGCGATGTAGCGTCGCATCCTAAACAGTTTCTTCGGACTTGCACGTCCGTGTCACCGTTTTTTCAGTGACAAACCCAGACTAGCCACTAGATGGACGCCGGACAAGTTCACCGACTTCGCCAGAACTTGAAGGAAATCTCCTAGGACCTGGCTTTTAGGAGGTGGATCCATTTCTGCGGTAACGGCTGCTGGCGGTGCTATCGCGAGCAAGCTCGCTCCCACATCGGATTTCCAGCAGCAGCCCGATGCAGGTTTGCCGCAAATCCTGTGGGAGCGAGCCTGCTCGCGAAGAGGCCAGTGCATTCACATCTTCATCGACCGTTCGATTGTCTTCGCGAGCAGGCTCGCTCCCACAGGGCAAACGCGGTCTCACCAAGAACTAGATCGGCCATCAAGCCGCCTCGCTTTGGCTTTGGCTTTGGCTTTGGCTTTGGCTTTGGCTTTGGCTTTTGCTTTGGCTTTGGCTTTTGCTTTTGATCTGCCAGGCCCCGTTAACCACGATGGCCGAACGCAGGCATTGTGGAGCGGGCAACCCGGCATGGATGCCGGGTTAGCCGCGCAGGGCCATGGATGGCCCATCGCGGCGGGCCCACGGAGCAATGCCGGAGTGAGGGCATGCCGAGCCTCGGCGAGGCACCGAGTGGTGGGGCGAGCCTTTTTTGCTTACTTTTTTTGGCGTCTGAAAAAAAGTAAGCCGCCGTAAGGGCGGAACCCTAAGCCGCCGTGACCGCAGTAACGGATATGTACCCGGTCAAAAATTAGCCAACAACCCTCACCCCCAACGCCGAGGCTCACCCACCAACTGCCCCTGCACCCCAAACAACCCCATCTCCCGAATCACCGCCAACTCCCCCTCCGTCTCCACCCGCTCAGCAATCAACGGCAGATCAATACTATGGGCGGCACGCTGGATAGCTTCAATGAACAGACGCTTGTCGCTCTCCTGATCAATCGCGCGAATGTAACTGCCATCGATCTTCAGATAGGCCAACCCCAGCCGCGACAAGTTGCCGATCATGCTGAACCGCCCACCAAAGCGCTGCAGGCTCAGGGAGAAACCAAGCTCGCGCAACTGCCGGGTCAATTGCTCCAGCACCGCTTGCTCGGGCAGTTGCTCTTCACCAATCTCCAGCGTCAGGCGCGACCCAAGGTTGGAGTGGGACCGCAGTATTTCAAAAACCTTGGCCAGCGCCTGCGGATCGGCCAGCGTGGCGGAAGACAGGTTCAACGCCAAGGACTGCTCGTGCCCGGTCATCTGCTTGAGCACCTGTTCGAGCATCAGGCGATCCAGTCGCGCGGTCCAGCCAAAGCGCTCCAGCCAAGGCAGGAAACGCCCGGCAGGGATTGTCTGGCCCTGCTCGTCCAGCAGCCGCGAAAGCACCTTGTAATGCAGCACCACCTGGGTGTCCTGGGCGGCCACCACGGGTTGGAAGTACAGCTCGAAACGTTGATTGTCCAGGGCCTGGTCAAGTAGGTTGTGCCAGGCATGGTGATCATCGCCGACGCTGGCCGATGCGCTGTGATCCAGGCAGGCCCAGCTCGGTTCGCCCTGGCTTTCGGCCTGGGCCAACGCCTGGTCGCCGAGCTGGAGCACCGCTTGCGGCGAGTCGCCATGGACGAACGGCGCCAGCCCGATGGAGGCCACCGTCGCCATGTCCGTCGCGCCGGTGGCATGCAGGCTCGCCAACGCCGCTTCGAGGTTTTGCGCCAGTTGCAGCGCCTCCTCACGGACCAGTCCGGGCGCCAGCACGGCGAACTCACCACCGCGAATGCGCGTCACCAGGTTATGGGTTTCCGGGTACCGAGCGCACTCACGCAATAATTGCTCACCCACGGCTTTGAGCAACTGGTCAGTGCGCTGCCCGCCCAGCCGCTGGTTCAGACCGGCGAGGTCCTTGACCCGCAACAACAGCAGATAACCGGAACTGGCCTGCTCGGGATTGCTCACCCGTGCATGCAACTGCATCTCGAAATAGCGCCGGTTGGCCAATCCGGTGAGGTTGTCCTGGTACGACTCGATCCGCAGCTTCTCGCTGCGCTCGGCCTGCTCCTGGAACAATGCCTTGAGCTTCTCGACCATCTGGTTCATCGCCTGCACCACCCGGCGCAGTTCAGGCGTACGTGGCAGCTCCGGCAGGCTCAGGAATTCGCGCCGGGCGATGGCGTGGGACTGATGCACCATGTAGTCCAGCGGCTTGAGCTGGCGACGCAGCAGCAAGGCTCCCAACACCGCGCTCACGGCGCCGCACAGCAATAGCCAGCCCAGGCTGCCCAGGGCGCTCTGCCACAGCTTGGCGAGGGCGAACATCGGATGGCTGACCACTTCGACCCGCGCCGCCTGCTCCCAACCGCGGCTGACAATCGCGTCGCCGCCGGCCGGCTCCAGGCCAATGAGCTTGATGAACCACTGAGGAACGCTGCCGGCGTCAGGGGTACCGGTGCGCTCGACCAGGGTCTTGTCGGTGGCCACATCGACCACGCGGATGCTTGCGTAGTAGCCGCTGTCGAAGATCGAGCTGACCATCAACTCGACCATCGCCGGGTCGTCGATGTTCGGCGTCAAGGACAGTGCCAGCGCCGTGGCTGCGTCCTGGGCGTGGGAGCGCAGTTGATTGACGTACTGGGCCCGCGAGCTCTCCAGGCTGACCATGAAGCTGCCGCTGAAGGCAACCACCAGGAACAGACAAATAGCGATCAACAGCTGTTTGAACAAGGACATCTGAGCGCGCGCTCCTAGTTAGTCGTCTCGACCGGAAAACCTTCGGCCTGCATTTTCTTCAACACATCCTGCCACCGCGACAGGCGCTTGGTATCACTCACTTTCTTGTTGCCCTTGGTGCCCGGCAGCCACAGTCCCTCGGCGTTGAAGGAGTAGACCGGGAGCAAGTCGGTTCGCTGGCTGGCCGGCAGGATGCCGTCGATCAGGCTGTCGAGTACCAGCGGCATCGCATCAGGGGTGGCGTAGTAGGTGAGCACCATGTGCGCACGGTTCTGCCGCAGGGCCTTGACGTAGGTGATGCGCAGCTTGTCACTGGAAACGCCGAGGTGACGCAGGCTGAAGTACTTGGCAATCGCGTAGTCCTCACAATCGCCTGCGCCCTTCCACAGCGCCTGGATCGGGGTTTCCCAGTAATCGACCTCCCGCCACAGGTCGATGTCTTCCACGTAGCGCACCTTCTTGTTGAAAAACAGGTTCACCACCTTGAGCTGTTCCAATTCCGGAATCTGCTTCTGCGTCGCCAACAATTCCTGCCATGCATCGATCCGCTGCTGCCCTTCCCCCAACGGTCCATATAATGCTTGCGCCCGCCGGCTGATCTGCGCAAAGTCCCAGTCGGCGTGCAGGCCACCCAGCATCAGGCCCGCCAGCAGCAATGCCGAGCACAGCCAGCGCAAGAACCTGAGGACTGGGAAAGGTGCAGCCAAGGGAAATACGTCCGAAAGGGCGGTTGGAAAATTCGTTGGATGGTGAAGCCTGGCCCGGCAAAAGACAATGGCAGGTTGCAATCACCGCAAGCAGACTAAACTCTAGTTCAGGAACCGGCGCCGCGAGACTTTGACGGCTTGGCAATCTGTAACTAATGTTGGCTTGGATCCAATTTCGTTACTACCAGTCAGGTGTTGTCGTGACACAGAAGCCCAAACCGTTAAGCACTATCCAGGTCAACGGCCCCATTCCCGCAGCCCAGGCGCGCTCGATCATCGAAAGCTCCCTGCGCGAGGCCATTCTCGACGGACGCTTGCCCAGTGGCACCGCTGTGCGCCAGCAGGAACTGGCGGATCTGTTCGGCGTCAGCCGCATGCCGGTGCGCGAGGCGTTGCGTCAGCTCGAGGCGCAATCGTTGCTCACGGTGGTCCAGCACAAGGGTGCCGTTGTGGCGCCGTTGATCACCAGCAATGCGGTCGAGACCTATGCCCTGCGTTCGGTCCTGGAAGGCTTCGCCCTGCGCCTGTCCATCCCGCTGCTCGACGACAACGACTTGGCCATGGCCGCCCAATACATCGAACAGCTCGAAGGGCAGACCAGTTACGCCGAGATCGCCAGGCTCAACCGCTTGTTCCACATGTCGCTTTACCACAAGGCGCCCAACGCCAAGCTGCTGGACCTCATCGAGCGTGAACTCAACGAAGAAGAACGCTTCCTGCGTTTTCACCTATCGTCCATGGGCCTGGGCAAGCTGACCCAGGATGACCATCGCGCGATGCTCGACGCCGCGAAAGCCAAAGATATCGATCAAGCGGTTCTTCTGCTCGAAACCCATCTGGAGAAAGCCTCCGTCACTATGCGTCGGCACCTGGAACGTTAATCGAGTCGCCCCCCAGCGCCGGCCATCTGGCCGGCGCAGTATTTTCTTACACATCCTTCCCACACCTGGGTTGCCTAGCCACCACGGCCCGGCCGCGATTGCGTCCCGTCGTGGCATCAGTCCGATGGAACTGCTGTCGATTTGGGCTCACTCTTGCGCTTGTCGATTCAAAAATAGACCTGAAGAAGTCAGCGCCCGGTGGTAGCCAGGCGAATCGAAGCCATTACGCAAGGAGCGTCGCCCAACTGGCGGAAGGGCCGGTAGTCCGACCGGCACCCCGCCCTTAAAACACTTACTTCTTACTTTCCCGATCCCTGAAGTGCTCCGAGTGAGGCATTCACTCGAAACATTCGATTCTGATAGTTATAAATCGGAAGGAGCAACTTCGCCTCAATAAAACTTAAAACAAAAGTTTTAACCAACCTCTTCGCGCCCAATAAAACAGCAACTTTAAATAACTGAGAAATAACTTGCATGGCCTTTAAGTCTTGTACTAATTTTTAACTCGTCGAATTGGTATCGACCATTACAACCCTGACAAAACGCCTCTAGCACAGGCGCAGCGACCCGAATCGCGCAATAACCAGAAGTACTAACAACCCATGGACTCCGGTTCAAGCACTTGCTCGCCTCTTGAAAAGAAAGCGAGCAACTTCCGGACAAACATCATTGATGAGGACGTTCCAATGCAGCCAACCAAAGAACAACTATCTCTGAAAAAACACGAACTTGGCCAACACCCGGTTTTTTCCGAAATAACATCAATCGACCTGTTGCGCCGCTTTATGGAAAGTCATGTCTTCGCCGTTTGGGACTTCATGTCCCTGACCAAGCGCCTGCAACGGGAACTGACCTGCGTACATCTGCCGTGGCTGCCCCCGGCCGACCCGCACGCTGCGCGACTGATCAACGAGATTGTCTTGGGCGAAGAGTCCGACGACCGCCCCGGCGCGGGCTATTGCAGCCATTTCGAACTGTACCTGGACGCCATGCGCGAGGTCGGCGCGGACACCCGGCCGATCGAACGATTCATCGTCCTGCAGCAAGAGGGCGTCAGCCCCGACACGGCGCTGGACAGCGTCGAAGTCGAGCCCGCCGCCGCGCAGTTTGTGCGTCAAACGCTGCACACCGCCCTGCACGCGCCGGCCCACAGCGTCGCCGCCGCGTTCGTGCACGGTCGCGAGAGCGTCATCCCGCAAATGTTCCAGCGCATGCTGGACGCCTGGGGTATTGGCCTGGACCAGGCGCCGACGTTTCGGTACTACCTGCAACGGCACATCGAGGTGGACTCCGAAGACCATGGCCCGGCGGCGGAAAAACTGCTGGCGCGGTTGATCGACGGCGACCCGCAACGCGAGCGCGAAGTCCTGGCGGCCGCCATTGCCGCCGTCCATAGCCGTGCGGCGCTGTGGGATGGCCTGCGCCAGAGCATGGCCCAGCCTGTTGCGCAGGTGACGCCATGAACGCCATCCAATACCAATCCTTCGCCGACGCCTGGGAAAGCCGCGCCACCATCCGCACCCGGCCACGGCGCCGGGTCGAAGACGACGACAAGTTGATCTTCCCCATGAGCCGCCAGCCGCTGGTGCACAGCCAGACCTTCCTGAGCCATTGCCCGCAGTTGCGTGATTTTGTCCTGGTACAGAGCCTCTACAAATTCATCAACGACGTGGTGATTTTCGAGACCGAGCTGGTGGACCACACCGCCCGGCGTATCGCCAAGAATCGCTTCGGCATCGAGTTTCCGTTCGCCTGTCGCTACGACGCGATGACGGTGGTGGTGGATGAGGATTACCACGCCTTGGTGGCGATGGATTTCATGCAGCAAACCATCGACATGACCGGCATCACGCCGATCCCGCTGCCCCAGCAGATCGAACTCAGCCGCGCGATTCCCACCACCCTGGCGCGGGCGCCGGAGCATTTGCTCAGCGCCGTGGAACTGATCTGCATCGCCATCGCCGAGAACACCGTGACCAACGAAGTGGCCGCCTTCGCCCGGGACGATTCGGTCAAGGCCTCGATCAAGGGGTTGATGGCCGATCATCTGCTGGATGAGGGCCGGCATTCCGGTTTCTGGACACGGCTGGTGCAGATTTACTGGCGCACCGCGCCCGAAGAAGACCACGAGGCGATTGCGCGGTTGATGCCTGGGTTCATCGCCGATTACCTGGCGAGCGATCTGCAGCAGACCTTCGATTTCGAGCTGATCAGCCACTTGCCCGTCGACGAATCGGTGCGCCAGTCATTGCGCGAAGACGCCAGTGCGCTGGCTTATCCGATCAATCGTTTTCACCCGCTGGTGGGCAACATCACCCGTTTTTTCCGTGGTAGCTCGATGCTCGCGTCCCCCTGCGTGCGCGACGCCCTGGCCGATTACTTGACCCCATGAGGACCTTCCAATGAGACGCCTCGAAATTACACTGGCTGGCAACAGCCAGGCCATGGCCGAACTGGCCCGGGAACTTGAGGAACATGGCCATGGCGTCGCGAAGGCGCCGGCCGGCCACGGCACGTTCGACCTGTTGATCGACGACGGTACGGTGCCATGCGCCCTCGGGGCCCGTTTCCGCCTTCAGGTGCGCGTGGTACTCCAGGCCTTGCCCGGCCACGCGCTGCCACAACCGGTGGTAGTTTTTCGCGACGGCGCGCAGCGGATTCTGCTTCAGGACGTCATTCATGCGCAGGGCTGCGGCAACGGCCAATCGTTGCGTTTGCGCGCAATGGCGGCGGTGGTCGAGCATGCCGCACAGTTGGTCAGCCAGTTGTCGCGCGATGAGCACTGCTTCGACCAATGGCCGGCGACACGGGATGACGCTGCCGGCCCCGCGCACGGTCTGGACGTGCTGGAACCATTGGCCTTCGTACACCGCCTCAATCAGCAGGCGGTTCCCTGGCTGCTGGCCGCCGCCGAAGTGCCGGTGATGCACGACATCGAGCAACGCATGCTCGATGACGCAACGCAACCTGCGCTGTGGGTCGAAGGCCAAGCCATCGACTACAAGTCCTTGCGCGATTCCGTGCTGCGAATTCAGCAGGCCATGCCGGAAAGCCTGCGGGAAGCAACCGATCGCCCACGGGTGATCGGCGTGTGCCTGCCAAAATCGGCGCCGCTGTACGCAGCCATCCTGGCAGTGCTGGGGTGTGGGGCGGTGTACCTGCCGCTGGACCCGCAACACCCGGCGCAACGTCGGCGCTTCATTCTGGAAAACGCCAAGGCGGACCTGTTGCTCCATGACGGCAACAGCGATCTGGATGAACTGTCGATACCCACGCTGAACGTCCATCGACTGCCATCGTCGAGGCCGGCCATTCCTGCCTCGACGATTCGCCGGATCGTCAACATCGACGAACCGGCCGTGGCGATCTACACGTCCGGCACCACCGGCCAGCCCAAAGGCGTCTTGCTCAGCCATCGCAACCTCAGCCATTTCTGCGCCTGGTACAGCGACCATGTCGGGCTGCGGCGAGACAGCCGTGCGTTGCAGTTTTCCACGATCAACTTCGACGCGTCATTGCTGGACATGTTGCCGACCTTCATCCAGGGCGGGCTGTTGGTCGTGCCCAGCGAGGACCAGCGCCGCGACCCGCAGCAACTGGTGGCGTTGATTCGTGAGCAGCGCGTCAGCCACGCCTTCCTTCCACCTGCGCTGTTGAGTGTCATGCCGCTGGACGCGCCCTTGGGGCTGGTGCACCTGATTACCGGCGGGGATGTCTGCGAGCCTTACGTGATCGAGCGACTGGCGCCGCAGTGCCGGTTCCACAACATCTACGGCCCGACGGAAACCACGGTGTTGGCGACCACCCGGCAATTTGCGGTGGGCGACAACAACCGCAACCTGGGCACGCCCATCGCCAACGGGCAGGTGTTGATTCTCGACGAACAACGGCAACCGGTCCCCGACGGTACCCCCGGTGAGTTGTACATCGCCGGGCCTGGTGTCGGCCTGGGGTACCTGAACGATCCGGTGCTGACCGCCAGCCGTTATCTCGACCTGACGCTGCCCACCGGGCAGACGCTGCGGGTCTATCGCACCGGTGACATCGGCCAATGGACCGACAACGGGATCGAGCTCTGCGGCCGTCGCGATAACCAAGTGAAGATCCGCGGCTTTCGGGTCGAGCCCGAAGAGATCGAACATTGCCTGCGCGACCGTCAGTTGTTTCGCCAAGTGGCGGTGGGGGTCGATGAGCGACGGCGGATCCTGGCGTTCCTGGCAGGGCCCCTGGAGGATCAGCCCGGCGCCGCGCTCCAGGCCTTGCGGGCCCATGTGCAAAACACATTGCCCAACTACATGCACCCGGCGGCCTACGTCGAACTGCCCAGCCTGCCCTACACCAGCAACGGCAAGGTCGATCGCCGCGCGCTCCTTGCCACGGCGGGCTCGGTCCAGGCTGGCAGTCAGGGACGCCAACCGCAAAACGCTTTGGAAACACAGCTCCAGCAACTATGGGCCGAGCTGCTGGAACTGCCGGTGGAGGACATCGCCACCGACGAAAGTTTCTTCAACCTGGGTGGACATTCGATCCTGCTGTCGCGACTGCTGTTGAGCATTCGCCAGACATTCGGGCGCAGCCTGTCGATCAATCGCTTCATCGAAGCGCCGACGCTGATCACCCTGGCGAAGTTGCTCGACAGCCCTGGGCAAAGTGAGGCATCGACCCTCAGTCCCCAGGCGTTCATCGACGCCGAAGCCGAGCTCAACCTCGATCCGCTGCCGATCAGTCAGAGCGGTGATGTCCACAAGGTGATCGTGACCGGCGCCAACAGCTTTCTCGGTGTGCACATCGTCGAGGCGTTGCTGGCGTGGGGAGCCACGGAAGTGGCGTGCCTGGTGCGTGAATCCGCAGGGCAAAGCGCAGCCGAACGCTTTGCCCAGGCCCTGCGGGAAAACCATCTTGAGCACCTGGACCTGGGTCGGGTCAGCGTCTATGCCGCCGACATCACCCAACCACAACTGGGTTTGCCGGACGACATCTACCAGCGCCTCGACAGCACTTTCGGCGCGTTGGTGCACAACGCCGCCCACGTCAATCATGTGCTCGACTACGAGTCCCTGGCGCGGGACAACGTCGAGCCGATCTTCGAATGCCTGCGCCTGTGCGAAGGGCGCAGCAAGAAGATCTTCAACTTCGTCTCGACGTTGTCGGCCTCCAGCGCCTTGGACGCCGAGGGCCAGGTGCTGGAACTACCGGCGGCCGAGACACCGCCGATCTACATCAAGAACGGCTACAACCTGTCCAAGTGGGTCGGCGAGCGGATCCTGCAACGGGCCCGCGACCTGGGCGTGCGGGTCAATCTGTTCCGTCCCGGCAACATCAGCTTCAACAGCCAGACCGGGGTCTGCCAGCCCCACAAGAACCGCTTGATGCTGATGCTCAAGGGCTCGATCCAGCTCGGCCAGGTGCCAGATCTGTCGCTCAATTTCGACCTGATGCCGGTGGACTTCCTGGCCCGTTTCATCGCCTTCCACGCCAGCCGCTACCAACCCAACCAGGCCGTGTTCAACCTGCACAACCCCGAGCCGCTGAGCTGGGACGCCTACGTCGCGTCGTTTCGCGAGAGTGGCCGGGAATTCTCCCTGGTGAGCATCGCTGACTGGCAACGGCAATTGGCGCGAGTCGATACCGACAATGCGCTGTTTGGCGTACTGGGTTTCTACCTCAACGGCTTCGAGGAAGACATTGGCGACATCTCGCTGATCCGCCATGACAACGCCCGGTCCGGCGTACGGCAAATGGGCGCGCGCTACCCGGAAAAATCACCGGCCCTGCTGCGCCGTGGTGCCGACTATCTCAAGGCTATCGATTTCATCTGAAGCAACCCAACCCAACGCAAGGAGCAAGACCATGAGTGCATTCCAACCCGACACCCTGATCAAGAACCCCCAGGCCTGCCATGTCGAAACCTCGGTAGAAGTGCCTGCCGACGCGGCGCGAGTCTGGGACATAGTGGGTGATTTTGGCGGTTTCAACCGTTTCATCCCCGCGCTTGAACGCATCGAAATGACCGGCGAAGGCGTGCGATCCCTGCGCAAGAAATTCTTTCGCGATGGACAAAACCTGGTAGTGGAACAACTCAACAGCCGCGACGACCAGGCCATGCACATGACCTGGACGCTGATCTACAACACCCTGGGCATCGACAACCTCTGGGCGGCGATGCGCGTGGAGCCCCTGGCGAATAACCGCTGCCGCGCGACCTGGACCATCATCGCCGACCACACCGACGCGCATACACCGTCGGGGTTCCGAGACTTCCTGCAAGGGTTCGCCGATGAGGCGATGGGGAATGTGGTGAAGATGTTCGTCTGACCACAACCCTCTGTGGGAGCGAGCTTGCTCGCGAAAGCGGTGGGTCAGCTGGCATAAATGTCGCCAGGGCTGCCGTCTTCGCGAGCAGGCTCGCTCCCACATGGGCTCTGCGGTGGATGAAAAGATCTGGAGCCACCGCCAATCCCCGGTGGGAGCAAGCTTGCTCGGGGCGGCGATCCGACGATGGCGGTAGCTCCCCTGGATCAGATCTTGAAGCTGTCCACCAACTGCTTCAACCGATTGGCCTGCTGTGACAAGGCATCGCAATCCTTCAGGGTTTCGTTGAGGTTGGCGACGCTTTGCTGGTTCAAAGTGTTGATATGCGTGACGTCCATATTGAGGGTTTCCACCACGGCAGTCTGTTCTTCGGTCGCAGCGGCCACGGACTGGTTCATGCCATCGATTTCGCCGATGCGCTGGGTCACGCTGACCAGGCGCAGGCCGGCCTGGTTCGCCACTTCCACGCTCTCCTCGCTGGAGGCCTGGCTGGCGTTCATCGTGGTCACGGCCTCACGAGAGCCGACTTGCAACGACGTGATCATCTTGTGAATTTCTTCGGCCGACTCCTGGGTGCGATGCGCCAGGTTGCGCACCTCATCGGCCACCACCGCGAAACCACGTCCGGCTTCACCGGCACGGGCCGCTTCGATGGCGGCGTTCAAGGCCAGCAGGTTGGTTTGCTGGGAGATACCCTTGATCACGTCCAGGATGTGCCCGATGTTGTCGGTGCTCGCGTTCAGCGTTTCGATCTGGGTACACGACAGGCTGATCTTCTGCGACAGCTCGGTCATGGCCTGGATGGTTTTCTCTACTACTTGGCGACCGTCGTCCGCCTGTTCGCTGGCGCCACTGGCGTGCTGCGAAGCATCGGCGGCGTTGCGGGCGATTTCCTGGGTCGCGGCGCCCAACTGGTTGATCGCGGCGGCCACGCTGTTGGTGCGCGCGCTCTGCTCATCCGAACCGACGAGCGAGGCGTTGGAAGACGTCATCACCCGTTGCGACAGGTCATGCACCTGGCGCGTGGCGGAAGACACTTCGGCGATCGAAGCGTGAATACGTTCCACGAACTGGTTGAACGAACCACCCAACACCGCGAATTCGTCCTTGCCCTGCACGACCAGGCGCCGGGTCAGGTCGCCTTCACCCTGGGCGATGTCCTGCATGGCACGGCCCATGGTGGTCAGCGGACGCATCAGCACCTGGATCAACAAGCTCAACAGCAACGCAATCGCCGCCACCGCGACGAACATCGCGATCAGCGCCGACGTGCGGAACTGGCTCAGCGGCGCGTAGGCCTTGCTCTTGTCGATCGACAGGCCGATGTGCCACTCGGCGCCCGGCAAACCGGCTACCGGGGTGAACGAAAGGATGCGGTCCTGCCCGTTCAGCTCGACTTCCTGGATGCCCTTGCCGATGCGCACCGGGGTGCCTGGGTAGATGTCCTTGAGGTTCTTCATCACCTGGTCTTTGTCCGGGCTGACGATCACCTGACCGTCGCCGCTGACCAGGAACGCATGGCCGATGCCACCGAAATCCACGGAGTTGATGATCTTCACCAGGGTTTCCAGGCTCAGGTCACCACCGACCACACCGAGCAGCTCGCCGTTGTGCTTGACCGGCAGGGCAATGGTTACCACCAGGCCGCCAACGGCCGCCGCGTAAGGTGGGGTCAGCATGGTTTTATCGGCGGCGACGGCCTGTTTGTACCAGGGACGCTGACGTGGGTCATAACCGTCGGGCATCTTCGCGTCAGGCCGCTGGGTGAACACGCCGTTGTTCTGGCCCACGTAGGTGAACTGGAAGTTCGAGGTCAACGCCGGCTGGTCGACCAGCCCCGGCAAATCGGCGCCCGTCCCCTGATGCGCGATGTTTTGCGCCAGGTTTTCCAATACCAGTATCCGCCCACTCATCCAGTTCTGGACGCTGCTGGCCGTGAGGTCACCGGATTGCTCGATGGATGACTCAAGGCTGCGGCCGATGGTGTTGCGTTGCAAATAATCGTTGTAGAGCGTGAACAGGGCGAAAGCCAGAACCACCACACCAGAGGCGGCCAGGAGGATTTTGTGGCTGAACTTTAGATTCATGGATGGGACTTCTTATGCAGGGGATGGGGGTGCATTCCGGTTGGCAATTCCATGTAGCCGCAGAGCTGAGATTGGATCCGCTCCATTTTGGTGCACGCATACCTTGCTGTCGGCCAGCGCCTGGAAAAGATTAGCCGGTTGTACAATTGTCCGACGAGATGACCACTGAATCGGAAGGATTCCACGGCGAACGGTGGTTGCAAATTTAATGAACGCTTATGACAATGCGACCTATTATCATTTGTGATATCAGGCCATCGCGTTCATGTCCTCTCCCCAGTTAGCAGTACAGGCGCTCTACTGCAGCCACCACGGCTGGCTCCACACATGGTTGCGCAGCCGATTGGGCAACGCCGCCGATGCGGCCGACCTGGCCCAGGACACTTTCGTACGCCTGCTGCAACGCACCGAACGCCTGGATCTCAAGGCGCCCCGCGCTTTTCTGCGCACCGTCGCCCAAGGCCTGGTGATTGATCATTGGCGCCGAGAAGAAATCGAACGCGCCTATCTGGAAACCATCGCGCACCTGCCGGAAGCACAAACCCCCGGTGCCGAAGCCCAGGCGTTGATCCTTGAACTGCTGGAAGCCATCGCGCGCATGCTCGAAGGCCTCAAGCCCAAGGTGCGCAGGGCGTTCCTCCTGGCCCAGTGTGAAGGCATGACCTACAAGCAGATTGCCGAGCAAATGGGCATCTCGTTGCGGTCCGTGGAACGTTATGTCGCCGATGCGCTGTATCACTGCTACGTGCTGCGCTATGAAGATTGAGCCGATGGATCAAACCTCGCGGGGGCGCGGCCCTTCGCAACAAGTGGTCAAGCAAGCGATCCACTGGCTGCTGCGCCTGCGCAACCATGCCGCCAACCCGGTCCTGCGCCAACAGTGCGACGCTTGGCGCATCGCCCACAACGATCACGAACTGGCCTGGCAACGGGTGCAGTCGCTGCACAGCGAGCTGACGGCCAACCTTCGAGCCGTGCCCGGCGCCCACATCGCCCTCGACACCCTGGAAACCAGCGCCCAGCGCCTCGGTCGGCGCCAGGCGTTGAAACTATTGTCTGGCGTCGCCGTGGTGGGTGCCGCCGCGTGGCTGGGCAAGGATTTGGGCTGGCAGCCATGGAGTGCCGACTTCGCTACCGCCACGGGCGAACGACGCGGTTTTCAATTGCCGGACGGCACACGGCTGGAACTCAACACCCACAGCGCGGCCGATCTCGACTACACGGCGAGCCAACGCCTGATCACGTTGGCGCGCGGCGAAATCATGGTCACCTGCGGCCGCGATCCCGGACGCCCGCTGTTGGTGAAAAGCCGCGAAGGTTTGTTCGAAGGGTTGGAGGGGCGCTTCGTCGTACGCCAGGACAGCGACTGCACGCGCCTGAGCGTCACCAGCGGGCGGGTCGCCATTCGCTCGCACCAAGGCAGCGACGGCGCGCCGATCCAAGTGGAGGCCGGGCAAAGCTATCTCGTCAGCGCAACGACAGCGACCCTGGCACCGCCCTTGGACATGGACGCAGGCGCTTGGGCGGACGGCTTGATCGTCACGCGCAACATGCGCCTGGAAGACTTTCTCAACGAGGTCGGCCGCTACCGCCGGGGCTATCTGAAATGCGCCGCCTCGGTGGCGGACCTGCGTTTGTCCGGCGTCTTCCGCCTGGACGACATCGACAAGACGCTGGCCGTGCTCCCGCGCACGCTGCCCGTGCAACTGCGCTATCGAACCCGCTGGTGGCTGACAGTGGAACGTCCGGCCTGATTTTTTTTGGCGGGTTTTGCGCAGGCGTCCGGCTAGGACAGTAAGCAACGCTTATCTGCCTTCAGCGACTCCAACGGAAACCCATAATGACTGAGCGCGTAACCCTCAAGACCTCCTTCGGCTGTTCCCCGCAAACCAGCCTCTTGCGCCAAGCCGTCCGTGCCGCGCTGCTGAGCACGGCGCTGGGCGTCAGCGCTGCGCCGACGCTGGCCATCGCCGCGCAGGACGGCGTCACCGCCAGCCTCCAGAGCTACAACATCGCCGCGGGCCCGTTGAGCGAGGTGCTGAACCAGTTCGCGCGCCAAGCCGGGATTACCCTGGCGAGCACCCCCGAGCAGACCGCTGGCCGCCAGTCGCCGGGACTCAAAGGCGAGTATTCGGCGGACCAGGCCCTGAACCAGTTGCTCAATGGCTCGGGGCTGGTTGCGATCGGCCAGGAAGGCAGCGGCTACGTCTTGCAGGCCCAAGCCGCGGACAGCGCGCTGGCGCTGCCGACCACCGACGTCAAGGGTTTCGCCCTGGGTAACGCCTTGGGCAGCATGGCCGGCTACAACGCCACCCACAGCCAAGTCGCGACCAAAACCAGTACCGCCCTGCGCGAGACCTCACAAAGCGTATCGGTGGTGACCCGCGAGCAAATGGATGACCAGGGCGCGCAGACCGTTTCCCAGGCGATGCGCTACACCCCCGGCGTGCTGACCAACCCCTACGGCGCGACGCATCGCTACGACTACGTGGCCATGCGCGGCTTCAACGACGGCTCGGTGGACAACATCTACCTCGACGGCCTCAAGTCCATGGGTGACAGCGGCACCTACAGCTCCATGCAGGTCGATCCGTATTTCCTGGAACGGGTCGACATCCTCAAAGGCCCGTCCTCAGTGCTGTATGGCCGCAGCTCGCCGGGCGGCCTGGTGGCGCTCACCAGCAAGAAGCCGCTGTACGAGGCCTATCACCAAGTCCAGGCCACCGTCGGCACCCAGGGCCAGCGCGGCGTGGGCTTCGACTTCAGCGGGCCGGTGGACGATGAAAAACGCATCGCCTATCGCCTGGTCGGCCTGGCGGACACCTCCGACACCCAGTTCGATCACAACAAGGAAAAGCGCTTCACCCTGGCGCCCACCGTCAGCATCGACTTCACCGAGGACACCTCGCTGACCCTGCAAGCCTACCTGCAGCACGAACCCGACGGCGGCTACCATGGCGGCGTACCGGCCGATGGCGCGTTGCACAAGCGCAATGGCCGGCGGATCTCGGAACACTTCTTCGAAGGCGAGCCCGGCGTCGACGTGTACGAGCGTGACCAGCAGTCGTTCGGCTATCAATTCGAGCACCGCTTCAATGACGTCTTCACCGCCCGGCAGAACTTCCGCTACCTGGACTCCGACGTCACCAACAATCAGGTCTACGCCTTCGGCTGGACCAGCCCCACCAGCAACGAGTTGAACCGCTACTACACCGGCGCCAACGAAAAGCTGCGTTCATTCATCGTCGACAACATGCTGCAGGCCGAATTTTTCACCGGCGCGACCAAGCACACGGTGCTGATGGGCGCCGACTACCAGCGGCGCAAGACCGTGGTCGATTGGACCAGCGGCACCCTCGCTCCGATCAACGCCTTCGACCCGGTCTATGGCAATTCCGCGATCAGTAATCGCTCTGACACCAGCTATCTGCGGCGCCTGGAGCAGACCGGCGTCTACCTGCAAGACCTGATCGAAATGGACAAGTGGCGCTTCTCCCTGGGCCTGCGCCAGGACTGGGTCGAGACCTCGGACGAAAACCGCATCGCCGAATTCGGCCGCCCTGAAGGCACCGAGATCAACGACAAGCGCACCAAGCTCACTGGTCGCGTCGGGGCGCTGTATTTGTTCGATAACGGCCTGGCGCCGTACATCAGCTATTCGGAGTCGTTCAACCCCAATTCCTATGCCGACAGCGCCGGCAATCCTTTGCCGCCCACCGACGGCAAACAATGGGAACTGGGCCTGAAATACCAGCCGCCGGGCACGGATGATTTGTACACCGCCTCGCTGTTCCGCATCGACCAGGAGAACCTGGCGACCAAGCTGCCCCAGGACAACTTCTACCGCGCCGTCGGCGCCGTCCGCTCCCAAGGCCTGGAACTGGAAGCGCACGTGCAATTGACCGAACAGTTCAAGGTGCTGGGCAGCTACACCTTCACCGACATCGAATACTCGAAATCAATGGTGAGTACCCTGAGCACGCCCACCAACATCATCGAAAACAAAGGCAACTCACCGACCCAGGCCCCGCGCCACATGGCCTCGGTGTGGGCCGACTACAAATTCGACAGTGGCACGCTCGATGGCCTGCGACTGGGCGGCGGCGTGCGCTATGTCGGCTACAGCTGGGTCGACGCGGAGAACACCATGAAGGTGCCTTCGTACACGCTGTTCGATGCATCGGTGGGGTATGACCTGGGCAAGGTCGGCTTGAAAGGCGTGGATGTGCGCTTGAACGCCAACAACCTCACCAACGAAACCTACGTCGCCTCGTGTGCCAGCCTGAACTTTTGCTACATGGGTGAAGAGCGCAATGTGGCGGCTACTGTGAGTTATCAGTTCTGACCATCCTCCAGGCCAAACGCAATTGTCTGGCCTGAAAGATACCCCCTGTGGCGAGGGGATTTATCCCCGCTGGGGCGCGACGCGCGCCCAAAAAAAATTGGGGGGGGGGGCACCCACCCCGGGGTAAAACCCCC
>NZ_JAESPG010000037.1:0-43826 GCF_016756915.1 Pseudomonas sp. HB05 | reverse complement strand
TTTGTCGGGCCTTAAAGAACCCCCGTGTGGCGAGGGGATTTATCCCCGCTGGGCCGCGCAGCGGCCCTAAAAACTTGGGGCTGCTGCGCAACCCAGAGGGGATAAATCCCCTCGCCACAGAAGCTAAAGCTCCGCCCTCAGGCCTGAATCGCCTCCGCCTTTTCCCTCACAACGCTGTCCTCACCTGCAAACCGATTCGCCCGCCCAAACGTGCCGAAATCATTGAACCGTACGCCCATCTCCCGCATCACTTCATGCGCCACCGGCACCGTCATCTGGCGAATATAGAACGGCTCCTTCACCACGAAATGATGAATGCCATGGCTGCTCCCGAAGTTGAAGCAGAACGCCTGCAACGGCCACAACCACCAAGGATTCAACACCTGAGTCTGCTGGATGACATTGCCCGGCTCGATGTCGCCGTAGTAGTGCATGTTCGAGCTGACGAAGTGCAGGCAAAAGGTGCGCAGCACATTCGGGCCGATGATCACCACCGCGGCGATATCGATGACGTGCATCGTCGCCAGGGTGCTCGCTGACCAATCAATGGAAGTGCCCAACAGCCCAGCCACCGCGTTGATCCCATGGAAACCGAGGAACACGTACCAGGCGCCCCAGTGCAACAGCGCCAGCGGGAAGTACACCTTCAGCGTGCGCTTGAGGATGCTGCGCTTGTGTGCCCAGGTCTTGGCTCGCAGCAGGCGGATGAACGCCGACATCACGTTGTCACCGACCATCAGCAAGCGCGCCAGTCCCCATGGTTCGCCGTTGGTAATGGCCCGCTCTTCCATGTCCGCTTCGCTGCCGGACACCTTGTGGTGGTTGAGGTGCAGATGGCGGCGGATCCACGGGTTGATGGTGCTCGGCCGTGCCAGCCACACCAGGCCCATCATCAGGTTATGGGGCAAGCGCTGCTTGCGAAAATACATGCTGTGGATCAGGTCATGCTCCAGCTCGTGGGTCAGCGAGGCGAAAAACGCGTTGAGCAGCAGGCAGGCCCAACCGGCCAGGTAACCGTTGATGTAGAGCAGCGCCGAACCGATCATCCCCGCCAGGGCGAACGCCAGGATGCCCGCGCCCAACGCATCCTGATGCCGCAGGATCGGATAGCGCCGGCGCAATTCCTCGCCCCGGGCCAGGACAACCTGGCGAATGTGGACGGCTCGCTGTTGTGCATTCAATCGCTCTGGGCTTGCGCAAGTGCCGTGCATGGCTTACATCCTCTGTTAACGATGTGCTCATCCTGCCGGGCGTTGTCCCATCGGGTGGTAGCCGTAAACGCCAACCTGTTGACCGCAAGCGCCAATTGTCATGACCGAACCCACCTCCCTCGCCAGCTGGACCCGCGCCCTGCGCAAGCAGCTCGATGCACTGGGCCTGGACAGCCAGGCCTTGTGCGTGGAAGCGGGCCTGGACCCGGCGTTGATGGACGACCCGAACGCCCGCTACCCGCTCTCGGCCACCACGCGCCTGTGGACGTTGGCGGTGCAGGCCAGCGGCGACCCGGCGATCGGCCTGCGGGTGTCGCGCTTCGTCAGTCCCACCACGTTCCATGCGTTGGGCTACGCCTTGGTGGCCAGCGGCAGCCTGCGGGAGGTGTTCGAGCGGATCGTGCGGTATCACCCGGTGGTCAGCGATGCGCTGGCCTTGCAACTGAGCCGCGGCGAAGACCGCTATCGTTTCAGTCTCGATGTGCCGGCGGGACGCCCCGCCCCCGCCTTCGAAGCCATCGACGCGTTTGCCGCGATCTACGTGCGCACCTGCCGCAACCGACTGGGCCGCGACTACGCACCGCTGGCGGTCTACCTGCGCCGGCCGGAACCGCTGGACCCCAGCCCATGGCACAAGGTGTTTCGGGCACCGGTGCATTTCGATGCCGGCCAGGATTGCCTGGAATTCAGCCTCGTGGATTTCGACAGCCACCTGGACGACGCGAACCCGGAGCTGGCCGAACACAACGAAACCGTGCTCAAGCGCACCCTCGCCCAGCTCCAGCCACTGACCTGGGAGCGCAAGGTCCGCGCCGCCATCGAAGCCCAGTTGCCCGAAGGCGAACCCAGCGCCGAACGCATCGCCCAGGCCATGCACCTGAGCCTGCGCAGCCTGCAGCGACACCTGGCCGACGAAGGCTGCCGCTTCGACGCGCTGCTCAACGAATGCCGGGAGAATCTGGCGCTGCTACACCTGCGCGATCCGCAATGCTCGCTGAGTGAGGTCAGCTATCTGCTGGGCTTCGCCGACACCAGCAGCTTCAGCCGCGCGTTCAAGCGCTGGACGGGCATGACGCCGGGGCAGTTTCGGGATGGGTTGCGGTAGGGATTTGCAGTGCCTCGGCTGGCCCTATCGCGAGCAAGCTCGCTCCCACATTGGAAGCGGTGTGACCACAATAGCTGCGACAACACCAAGCCCCTGTGGGAGCGAGCTTGCTCGCGATGGCGGTGTATCAGTCACTATCGATGTCGACTGACCTGACGTCTTCGCGAGCAAGCTCGCTCCCACAGGGTCCAGGTCGGTTTCAGATTGTGGTCAGGGCTCGCAACCGTTCGATGTCGAGGATTTCGATTTCGCCATAACTCAGGTGAACAATGCCCTGCCCCTGCAAATCCTTGAGGATCTGGTTGGTGGTCTGGCGAGACAGGGATAGCATCAGTGCCAGTTGTTCCTGGGGCAATTGCAAGATCCGGCGCGCCGGTTCGATTTCGCCGTAGCCTTCGGCGATCATCAGCAGGCGGTGGGCCAAGCGGGCCGGGGCGGGCATCAGGCTCAGGTGTTCGAGATTGATGAACGTCAGGCGCAGTTTGTGGCTCATCAACAGGGCAAGATGACGCCAATGAACGGGTTGTTCTTCCAGAAAGGCCAGTAGCGCAGCCTGCGGCAAATGCAGCAACGAACATTGCCCGACGCCTACGGCGTCATGGGTGCGCGGCTGGCCGTCGAACAGGCAGATCTCACCGAACCAGTGGGGTGGCTCCACCACGCTCAGCAGCGCTTCCTTGCCCTGCTCGCTGACCGCACCGATGCGCACCGCCCCTTCGAGCACCGCGTACAAGCCACACGGCGGATCGCCGCGCTGGAACAGCCGTTGCCCCGGCGCCAGGCGGCGCACCCGCGACATGCCCAGCAGGCTAACCTGAAACTCGGCGGGCAAATGGCTGTACCAATGTCCGGTCAGCAGATGCGTGTGCCAGGGGTGCGAATTCATGGAAACTCCGGGACAAGTGTCGGCTAGCTGACAGAGCGCCTGGTGAAACCCGATCATCATGCAGGCATCACCTCAGGAGGAACAACAATGAAAAGCCTCGTCGATCATCTCAGTCAATACGCGGCCTACCACCGCGACCCGCGCAACATCGCCAGCCACTTCATCGGTATCCCGCTGATCTTCGTCGCCGTCGCCGTGCTGCTGTCACGGCCGGGATGGCCGGTTGGCGCGATCCTGGTTTCCCCGGCGCTGCTCGTGGCCGTCGCGAGTGCCTGGTTCTACCTGCGCCTGGAACTGCGCCTGGGTGTGCTGATGACCGTGCTGCTGGGTCTCGCCGTCTGGCTGGGCCAGGTGCTCGCCGCGCAGAGCACAGCGATCTGGTTGTCCAGCGGACTGGGCATGTTCGTGGTGGGCTGGGTGATCCAGTTTGTCGGTCATTATTACGAAGGGCGCAAACCGGCGTTCGTCGATGACCTCACCGGGTTGATTGTCGGGCCGTTGTTCGTGGTGGTGGAAGCGGGCTTCCTGTTGGGACTTCGCGGTGACCTGAAACGCGCCATCGAGGAGCGCGCCGGGCCGGTGGCGTTGCGCAACCAACGTTCGGCGGCCTGAAAGCTACGCCACGCAGGTAGCGGTTAGGCTATCTCTGTGGGAGCGAGCTTGCTCGCGATTGCGCTCGGCCAGTCACCGATGTGTCAACTGCTCCACCGCCATCGCGAGCAAGCTAGCTCCCACAATGGATCTCCATATGAATACCATTATTGTGTTCACTAAAGTTCTACTATGGGAGCGAGCCTGCTCGCGATGCTTTTGCTTGTTCTTTTGCTCTTAGAGGTTGGAAACTTTCTGCCAGACCTTCGGCTTGAAGAACAACGTCTCGCCCTTCGCCAACCCCACCAGGCTGTCGTGGTCCTTCACCACTTCGGCTTCGATCAACTCGCTCTGGCCCTCGACCTTCAAGGTCACCCGAGTGGTCGCGCCGAGCGGGCGAATGTCGCGCACTTCGGCGGCGTGATGATCTTCCAGCTCCGAGCGTGACAGCGAGACTTCGTGCGGGCGGAACAGTACATGCCGGTCCTCACCCAAATGCAGCCGGTTCGAGTCGCCGAGGAAGTGATACACGAAATCGCTGGCCGGGTTTTCATAGACGTCCCCCGGCGAGCCGATCTGTTCGATCACACCCTTGTTCATCACCACGATACGGTCGGCCACTTCCATGGCTTCTTCTTGGTCGTGGGTCACGAAGACCGAGGTCAAGTTGATGTCCTCGTGCAGCCGCGCCAGCCAGCGGCGCAATTCCTTGCGGACCTTGGCGTCGAGGGCGCCGAATGGTTCGTCCAGCAGCAATACCTTGGGCTCCACCGCCAACGCGCGGGCCAGGGCGATACGCTGGCGCTGGCCGCCGGACAGCTGCTCCGGGTAGCGGTCGGCGAGCCAATCCAGTTGCACCATGTTCAGCAGCTCGTGGACCTTGGTCGCGATCTGGCTTTCGCTCGGGCGCTGGCCCTTGGGTTTCATGCGCAGACCGAAGGCGACGTTGTCGAACACCGTCATGTGGCGGAACAAGGCGTAGTGCTGGAACACGAAACCGACGTTGCGATCACGCACGTCGTGGCCGGACACGTCCTCGCCGTGGAAGACGATGCTGCCCTGGTCCGGGGTTTCAAGGCCGGCGATGATCCGCAGCAAGGTGGTCTTGCCACAACCCGACGGCCCCAGCAGCGCCACCAGCTCGCCGCTCTGGATGTCCAGGCTGATCTCGTCCAGTGCCCTGAACGCGTTGAAATTCTTGCTGACGTTACGGACTTCGATCGACATGACTTATTCCTCCGCGGCGCTGGCGCGCAGGCGGTTGATTCGGTTTTCGCTCCACTGCTTGAGCAGCAGGATGAAGAGCGCCAGGATCAGCAACAGGCTCGCCACGGCGAACGCGGCCACGTGGTTGTATTCGTTGTAGAGGATCTCGACGTGCAGCGGCAGGGTGTTGGTCACCCCGCGAATGTGCCCGGAGACCACCGACACCGCGCCGAACTCACCCATGGCCCGGGCGGTACACAGCACCACGCCATAGATCAGGCCCCACTTGATGTTCGGCACGGTGACATGCCAGAACATCTGCCAGCCATTGGCGCCCAGCAGGCGCGCGGCCTCTTCTTCCTGGGTGCCTTGTTCCTGCATCAGCGGGATCAACTCACGGGCCACGAACGGCACGGTGACGAAGATTGTCGCCAGGACGATGCCCGGCAGCGCGAACACGATCTGGATATCGTGATCCGACAGCCACGGCCCGAACAGGCCCTGGGCGCCGAACATCAGCACGTAGACCAGGCCCGCGATCACTGGCGACACCGAGAACGGCAGGTCGATCAGCGTCACCAGCATGCTCTTGCCACGGAATGAATATTTGCTCACGCACCACGCGGCACTGACGCCGAACACCAGGTTCAGCGGCACCGAGATCAGCACGGCGATCACCGTGAGCTTCAACGCCGACAGTGCGTCAGGTTCGAAGATCGCGGTGAAGAACGCCCCCAGCCCGAGCTTCAGGCCCTGGGACACGACGATGAACAACGGCAACAGCAGAAACAGCGCAAAAATCAGCCAGCCGAGGCCGATCAGCACGCGCCGCGACGTCGCGCTGCCACGACGGGCAGCGTTGGTGGAGGCAGCGGAAATAGACGATTGGGACATGGTTCGCGCCTCCTTATGGGGTTTCGATGCGCCGCTGCAGCAAGTTGATCAGCAGCAACAGGACGAAGGAAACCACCAGCATCAGCACGCCGATGGAAGTGGCGCCGGTGTAGTCGTATTGGTCGAGCTTGACCATGATCAGCAGCGGCAGGATCTCGGTTTTCATCGGCATGTTGCCGGCGATGAAAATCACCGAACCGTACTCGCCCACACCCCGGGCAAAGGCCAGGGCGAAGCCGGTCAACCAGGCAGGCAACAGCGCCGGCATCAGGATATGGCGGAACACTTGCCACGGTTTCGCACCCAGGCACGCGGCGGCTTCTTCGACTTCACGGGGAATGTCGGCCAGCACCGGCTGCACCGTGCGCACCACGAACGGCAGCGTCACGAAGGTCAGCGCCAGGGTAATGCCCAGCGGGGTGTAGGCGATCTTGAAACCCAGGTCGGTGGCGAATTGACCCACCAGGCCGGTCGGCGCGTACAACGCCGTCAGCGCGATGCCGGCCACGGCGGTGGGCAGGGCGAACGGCAGGTCGATCATCGCGTCGATGATCTTGCGGCCGGGGAAGGTGTAGCGCACCAGCACCCAGGCCAGCAACGTGCCGATCACGCCATTGATGATCGCGGCGTACAGCGCGGTGCCGAAGCTGAGCTTCAAGGCTGCCAGAACCCGCGGCGCCGAGATGATCGCCCAGAACTGCTCCCAGGTGAGTTGGGCGGCATGCACGAACATTGCCGCCAGCGGTATGAGCACAATCAGACTGAGGTACACCAGGGTGTAGCCCAGCGTCAGCCCGAAGCCGGGTATGACGGGGGATATGCGACGCGACATAAAGGTCCTTGGTTGAGAACGCACTTCCTGTGGCGTGGGAGCTTGCTCCCGCTGGGCTACGAAGTAGCCCCAGAAATTCTGGGAGCGCTTCGCACTCCAGCGGGAGCAAGCTCCCTCGCCACAATGAATTACGGCCTGGATCCGACTAGCCCAGCTTACTGCGCCTGATAGATCTGGTCGAACACCCCGCCATCGTTGAAGAATTTCGGCTGGGCCGTTTTCCAGCCGCCGAAGTCCTTGTCGATGGTCACCAGTTCCACCTTCGGGAACTGCCGGGAATACTTGGCGGCCACGTCCTTGTCACGCGGGCGATAGAAGTTCTTCGCAGCAATTTCCTGGCCGGCCGGGCTGTACAGGTGCTTGAGGTACGCTTCGGCGATCTCCGCATTGCCCTTTTTCTCGGCGTTCTTGTCCACCACCGCCACCGGCGGTTCGGCGAGGATCGACAGGGACGGCACGACGATGTCGAACTTGTCGGCGCCACCCTCCTCTTTCAGCGCCAGGAAGGCTTCGTTTTCCCAGGCCAGCAACACGTCGCCCTGACCGTTGTTGACAAAGGTGATGGTCGAGCCACGGGCGCCGGTGTCGAGGATCGGCACGTGCTTGAACAATGCCTGCACGTATTCCTTGGCCTTGGCCTCGTCGCCGCCGTTGGCTTTCAGGCCGTAGGCCCAGGCGGCGAGGAAGTTCCAGCGAGCACCGCCAGACGTTTTCGGGTTCGGCGTGATGACCGACACATCATTCTTGATCAGGTCGCCCCAGTCCTTGATGCCTTTGGGGTTGCCCTTGCGCACCAGGAAAACGATGGTCGAAGTGTAGGGCGTGCTGGCGTCCGGCAGGCGGGTTTGCCAGTCCGCTGGCAGGGACTTGCCCAGCTTGGCGATTTCATCGATGTCACCGGCCAAGGCCAGCGTCACGACGTCGGCGCGCAGGCCATCGATCACCGCCCGGCCTTGCTTGCCCGAGCCGCCGTGGGACTGCTGGATCTTCACGCTATCGTCCGGATGGGCTTTCTTCCAGAAATTGACGAATTCGGCGTTGTAGTCCTGGTACAGCTCGCGCGTCGGGTCGTAGGACACGTTGAGCAGCTCGTAATCCTTGGCGATGGCGGAACCTGCAAAAACAGCACTGGCCAGGGCGGCCAAGGCATAACGGCGAATCGGCGACATGGTGAAAGCTCCTGGAATTCTGGTTTTTATGGCTTCTGGAAATCGAGTGGCTTGTAGAAAAGATCGCAGCCTTTGGCAGCTCCTACACCTAGCCCCCCTGTAGGAGCTGCCGAAGGCTGCGATCTTTTTGGCGTTTCAAGACGGCTTATGACTCGGTTGTTGCAAGCGGAATTTTTCCTTGCGTTCGATCTGGACCACCTGGGCGTTGTGCACGGTGATCTCCACCGCGCCAAAGCGCAGGTCACGCAAAGCACTCTGGATCTCGCGCAAAATGGTTGCTTCGTCCTGGCCGTCAACGCTACGTAGGGATGCGCTCATGCTGCTGCTCCTTTGAATGATTGCCTGGCAGTGGGCGGCACTGCTTGCGGCGTGGGAGCAATACTAGATAAAGCGGGATATTCTTAAAAAGACTATTTAAGAATTTTTATATAACCAAAATGATGCTGGGATTTTGGCGTCCTACGACGGGCGTGATGGCGGGTCTTTTTACCTGCCATGTCGTCGGAGATTTCCTTCAATACGTGGTGCCTTTGATGAACTAGGCAGCACTGCCGAGCGCAGCTAACCTCTGATCGTCATCGCAAAAAACGGTGACACGGACGTGCAAGTCCGGTACATATCGGCGCGCAACTGCTATGCCAGCGGCACATGCTCGTATTGGCGTATTTATGGCGGCTGCGCGCGGGAGACTCTCGAGGTCTGCCGGGGTCCGATATGCCCGGTCTTGCACACCCGCGCACAGCTGCCACCCCTTCGGTGCAACGAAAGGTGCCAGCACCCACTCAATTACATATCGGAAATACAATCATGGCCAAAGTAACGCCTAATCCGCCAAAAGGCGGTCACAAATCCCGCGTCGAAAAACTCGAAGAAAAACGCCTGGAAGACGCCACCAACCGCGCCCTCGACTATTACCTCAAGCCCCACCCCACCTCACCGCCGGAATCTGACAAAGACCAGCTCTTCATCGTCTCCCCGCACATCGACACCGAAACCCTGCTCGCCAACGCTTCCGAAGACCTGCTCTCCATCAGCACCATCGCCGCCGACCTGGCCGACGACATCGACGAATCACGCCGTTGCGTCGCCCTGGCGATCAGTCGCATGGCCGATGGGGTTCAGTTGTTGGTTGAACGAGCATTGGATCATTTGGAAACGAAGGGGGTGGCGGCGCCTGCAGCCAAGGGTTAGCGCTGTGTCATTTCGGTATTGATGTCAGCCGAGCCGACGCCATCGTCGGATCGCCGCCCGGAGCAAGCCCGCTCCCACAATGAACCGATTTGTGTCAGGAGAAACAGGTCAACTGTGGGAGCGAGCTTGCTCGCGATGGCGGTGCATCAGTCGACATCAATGCCGCGGGGATCAAGCAATCACCGGCGCCCGCTCCCAATCCAACTGCACCGCCGCCACCGGCCGGCCAAACCAATACCCCTGCCCCAACTCACAAGCCTGGCCCAGCAAAAACGCCGCCTGCTCACGCTGCTCAATACCTTCGGCATGCACCTGCATGCCCATGCTGTGGGCCAGGGCAATGATCACGCGGACGATCGCCACGTCGTCCTCGTCCCACGGCAGCCCGGCGACAAAGCCCTGGTCGATCTTCAGTTTCTGCACCGGTAGGCGCTTGAGCCGCAGCAGCGACGAATAACCCGTGCCGAAGTCATCGATGGCCAGCCGCACGCCCAATTCGCGCAAGCGATGCATTTGTTCCAGCGCGACTTCCGGGTCTTCCATGACTGCGCTTTCGGTGACTTCCAATTCGAGGAAAGCCGGATCGAGGCCGGTCTCGTGCAGCACGCGAGCAACTTGCTCATACAGTTCACGCCGGGCGAACAAGCGGCTGGACACGTTGACCGCGACGAACGAAAGGGCCACGCCCGCCTGCTGCCACTGACACATCTGCCGGCAGGCCTGCTCCATGACCCAGGCATCGATCTGGGCGATCAGCCCCGTACGTTCGGCGATGGGAATGAACTCTGCCGGAGAAACCAGCCCACGCGTTGGATGCTCCCAGCGTACGAGCGCCTCGACGCCCACCAGACGGCTGGTCGCCAGGTCGTGCACCGGTTGGTAATGCACCCGCAACTCCTCTTGCTGCAGGGCGCGTCGAAGTTCGAAAGCGACTTCGACCCGTTGCTGAGCGTGGGCGGTGAGCTCTTCGGTGTACAGGGCGTAGCCATCCCGTCCGCTGCTCTTGGCCTTGAACAGCGCCGAATCGGCGTTGCGCAACAGTTGACCAGCGCTGAGGGCATCGCCGGGGAACAGGCTGATACCGATGCTGGCGTTGACAAACAGGGATTGCTCGCCGAGCTGCAACGGCTCTTTCAATGCATCGAGGATGCGCCGGGCCAACGCCGCTGCCTGCCCAGGCTGGGAGCAGTTTTCCACCAGCACCGCGAATTCGTCACCGCCCAGCCGGGCCAGGGTGATGCCCGGCGCAAACAGGTCGAGAAAGCGCTTGGCCACGCCCTTGAGCAACTCATCACCCACGCTGTGGCCCAGGCTGTCGTTGATGTTCTTGAAATGGTCGAGATCCAACAGCAACAGCGCACACCCGCGCTTGTGAAGCTGCGCCGAGGCCACGGCCTGTTCGGTACGATCGGAAAACAGCAGGCGATTGGGCAGGCCGGTCAGCGGGTCGTGATGGGCCAGGTGCGCCAGCTCATGCTCCGAATCCTTGATCGCACTGATGTCGGAAAACACCGCGACGTATTGGCTGACTTCGCCGTTGTCGTCGACGACGGCACGGATGGTCTGCCATTGCGGGTAGATTTCGCCGCTTTTGCGGCGGTTCCAGATTTCGCCGCTCCATTCGCCGCGGCTGGACAACGACGCAAACATATCGCGATAGAAAGCCGGTCCGTGCCGGCCGGATTTGAACAGATTGGGTTGGCGCCCCAATACTTCATCCCGGCCATAACCGGTGATCGCCATGAACGCCCGGTTGACGTGCACGATCAGGCCCTGGCGGTCCGTGACCAGGACCCCTTCGCGGGTGCAATCGAAGACAGCGGCGGCCTGGCGCAATCGTTCACGGTCGAGGCTGCCCTCGCCCTTGTCGAAACACCGCACGATCCGCACCCGAGCCATGAACATCAGCCCGGCGCTGACCAGCACCCAGGCATAACCGTTGATCAGTTGCCAGCGAAGCCGGTCGGCGGAATGATCGAAGAAACTGCTCAATAAATAACCAACCAGCTGCAGCCAGGCGACGGATAGCAGAAGGTAAAGCAGTGCTCCACGCATGGCAGTGCGTTGGTAGACAGTCATGCGGTCATCCATGTCCCTGTAATGTGAGGGGATTATAGAGTAAGAAACATCCTGCCACTCTTATCTGAAAGGCCGACTGGTTTTATCGGTCGAGCTGGTGATAATGCAACGGCAGTTTCTATTTTTATCGAGGGCCCTACAGCCTATGTGGTACGAAGGTTTTCTTGGCTTGTCGCCCTGGTCGCTGGTGGCAGTCACCTTGCTGATGACCCATGTGACGATCATCAGCGTCACGGTCTACCTGCACCGTTATTCGGCCCACCGTTCCCTGGAACTCAACGCCGGCCTCAAACATTTTTTCCGCTTCTGGCTGTGGCTGACCACAGCGCAGAACACCCGCGAGTGGACGGCCATCCACCGCAAGCACCACGCCAAATGCGAAACCGAGGATGACCCCCACAGCCCGGTCATCAAAGGCTTGTCCACGGTACTGCGCAAAGGCGCCGAGCTGTATCGCGCCGAGGCGCAAAACCCGGAAACCCTGCGTATCTATGGCAAGAACTGCCCGGAAGACTGGATCGAGCGCAACCTCTATAGCCGCTTCCCTTTGTTGGGCGTGGCGATCATGGGCGTCATCGACCTGCTGCTGTTCGGCACGATCGGCATCACCATCTGGGCCATCCAGATGATGTGGATCCCCGTCTGGGCCGCCGGCGTGGTCAACGGCCTGGGGCATGCCGTGGGTTACCGCAACTTCGAATGTCGCGACGCGGCGACCAACCTGGTGCCCTGGGGCATCCTGATCGGTGGCGAAGAGCTGCACAATAACCACCACACCTACCCCAATTCGGCCAAGCTGTCGGTGCGCAAATGGGAATTCGACCTGGGCTGGGCCTGGATCAAGGTCTTCAGCTTCCTGCGCCTGGCGAAGGTCCAGCGGGTCGCGCCGATCGCCCACCGTGTCGAAGGCAAGGGCCACCTGGACATGGACACCGCCATGGCAATTCTCAACAACCGCTTCCAGATCATGGCCCAGTACCGCCGGCTGGTCATCGCGCCGCTGGTCAAGCAGGAACTGGATAAAGTCGATCACTCCGTGCGCCACCAGTTTCATCGGGCCAAACGCCTGCTGTCACGGGAAACCAGCCTGCTGGACGATCGCCATCACCTGCGCATCCAGAACATGCTGGAGCACAGCCAGGCGCTGAAGGTGATCTACGAAAAACGCCTGGCCTTGCAGCAGATCTGGGTCAAGACCAGCAGCAACGGCCATGACATGCTCGCGGCCATCAAGGAATGGGTTCACGAGGCCGAGGCCAGTGGCATCCAGTCCCTGAGGGACTTTGCCGATCAGCTCAAGACCTACTCGCTGCGGCCGGCCACGGCCTGACAATCACTGTGGTGAGGGGCTCCTGTGGCGAGGGAGCTTGCTCCCGCTGGGCTGCGCAGCAGCCCTAAAACCTGATGGCTCGGTGTGTCAGGCTCACTCAAATTGGCTGTCTTGGGGCCGCTTCGCAGCCCAGCGGGGATAAATCCCCTCGCCACAGATTCAACCCCATACTTTGACTCGCGAAATCCCCCGCCCTTCGTCGCCTGAAAAGGAACTTCGCCCACAATCCCCTATCTCAAGAGCACTTCGCCATCCTGGCGGGCTTTGGAGTAAGCGCGTGCAAATCCATAGCAATGCACGTTCTTTGAGATTTGTGCCGATGGTCGACAAGAACCTACAGGATTCATCCCAGCCTCATTGGCCCGAAGCGGCCCAGACACTCATGGCGCTGATGCACGCCCAAGGCGAAGTGGCACGCCTGAGCGAGCGGGAGCAGTTGTTCAGTTCGTTGCTCGTCAGCGTCAATGCGGTGCTGTGGGCATTCAATTGGGAAACCCGGCAGGTGCTGTATGTCAGCCCCGCCTACGAACGGATTTTCGGTCGGCCCGCGGGCCTGGTACTGGCGGACTACAACGAGTGGCGTGACGCCATCTACCCGGACGACCTGGATTACGCCGAACGCAGCCTGGCCGAAGTGTTGGTCAAGGGGGCCGTCGAAGACCGCGAATACCGGATCATCGCCGCCGATGGGCAGATTCGCTGGCTAAGCGACAAATGCTTCATCAACCGCCAAGCCGACCCGGGACAGCCGGTGATCGTCGTCGGTATCGCCGAAGACATCACCGAGAAAAAACTGCTCGAAAGCGAACTGCAGCGGCTGGCGACCACCGATGTGCTGACCCAGAGCAGCAACCGCCGGCACTTCTTCGAGTGCGCCCATCGCGAGTTCGAGCAGGCTCGGCTGCAAGGCACGCCCATGGCGTTCCTGTTGCTGGACATCGATGATTTCAAGTTGATCAACGACACCTACGGCCATCAGGAAGGCGATACGGTGCTGCAGAAAATCGCTGAAAGCGGAAGGACCGTGCTCAGGCGTGGCGACCTGTTCGGGCGGATCGGCGGCGAGGAATTTGCCGCTGTGTTTCCAGGCTGCCCACCGGACATGGCGTTGCAGGTGGCCGAGCGCCTGCAACGGGAAATCCAACGCCTGGCGTTCCGCTGCGGGGAGCAGAACTTCGGCATCACAGTCAGCCAGGGCCTGACCGGGATCACCGCTGAAGACCAGACCCTCGATAGCTTGTTTGCCCGTGCTGACGCGGCGATGTACGAGGCCAAGCGCCAGGGTAAGAACCGCATAATCGCCGCCTGAGGCCAATCTCAGCGCAATCGAATCCGGCCATGCCGCTGATCCTGTGGGAGCGAGCTTGCTCGCGAAGGCGTCAGGTCAGTCGACATCAATATTGACTGGTACACCGCCATCGCGAGCAAGCTCGCTCCCACAGGGTTGGGCGGTGACTTTATTTACGGCGCAACCGCATCAATTCCGGCAACCCGATCTTCAGCAGACGCGCCGTGCGCCCCCGAGCGAGTTCTTCCAGGCCTTCATGGGCTGGCAAATGGGCCAGCTGCGCGGCCATGTTCATCACCAGCGCCTCGCGGGAATACACCCCACCACCGAGGCCATAGACCGCCGCGATCAATTCCCGCAGTTCCAGCGGCAGGCGCCAGCGGGTGCGCAGCGCCGAACCGAAACCGGCCCCGAACTGCTCGAGCGAATCCCCGACTTCCTCCGGCTCATCCAAATCGCCACCAGCCTGCTTCCATTCTTCCAGACAGCGCAGCAGCGCCAAGTCGCCCAAGCGATGCAACAGGCCCGCGCAATAACAGCGCTCCTGCTCCAGGTCCAGCATCCGGGCGATCGTCCGGGCGTATTCGGCAGTGTGCAGCGATAACTCCCAATAACGTTCGGCATAGTCCGCCAGGCACGGAACACTCAGCCTGGCACAGCGCTTGATGGTCAAGCCGAGGATCAGGTTCATGCTCTGTCCGGTACCGAGCTGGTGCAACGCCTGGGCCACGGTCTGTACCGGGCCGCCGCCCTGATGCTGGGCAGCGCTGTTGGCCGCGGCGATCAGCACGGCGGTGATCTGCGGATCGGTGCGGATCTCTTCTTCCAGTAGCTTCAGATCCAGCCCGCCGGGATTGAGGCTGCGCTTGATCGCCACTTGCACATCGGTCATCAACGGCGCGCCTTCGGCCAGGTCCCGTCGGCGCTCAAGGAACGTGGCCAACGTCAGCCCCGGCCCCGGGGTCGGCGCGGGATTGGAAGTGTCTTCGCCGCTCAGTAGCAAGCCTTGCAAACGCTGGGTCAGGTTCTCGCGGTTCAAGGGCTTGGTCAGGTACGCCGTCGGCGCCAGCGGCAAGACCTCGCGCACGCTGGCGCCGTCGTTGCGGCGGCTCACCAGGATGAACGGCAACGCCGGTGTACGGTGCTGCTGGCGCAAGCTGCGCAAAATGCTCAGGCCATCGACACCTGGCAACTCCCAGTCGGCGATCACCAGGTCATAGGGGTTATGCGCCAGCAATTCCAGGGCCTGCCGTCCCTCGTCACAGGTGTCCACCCGGGCATCGCAACGCACGCCCGACAAGACCTGTTCAAGCAGCTCCCTGGACGCTGGATCGGCCTCGGCGATCAGCACACGCGGTACAGCAGGTAAATCCACAGCAGTCATGCCGCATCGCTCCCTTGCAATACATGCACCTTAGACAATTGCGGCCGTTCCAGACAGTCCAAAAACACCGGCCCCTTTCCTCGGGCATGAAAAAACCCGCCGAAGCGGGTTTTTTGTGGATCAACGCACAGCTCAAGGCTCTTGAATATCAGAGCTCGGAGAAGCACTCTTCGATGATCGCCAGGCCTTTGTCCAGTTGCTCGTCTGGCGAAGTCAGCGGCACCAGCACCCGCAGGACGTTGCCGTAAGTGCCGCAGGACAGCAGGATCAAGCCCTTGTCACGGGCCTTGGCGACGACTTGCGCCACCGCGGCAGCGTTCGGCTTGTGGCTGTCGCCATTTTCGAACAGTTCCACGGCGATCATCGCGCCCAGGGCACGCACTTCACCAATCACCGGGTACTTTTTCTGGATAGCCTTGAGGCCAGTGACCAGGCGCTCGCCCACGGCCTTGCAGCGATCCAGCAGGTGTTCTTCTTCGAACACTTCCATCACCGCCAGCGCTGCGGCGCAAGCGATCGGGCTGCCCGCATAGGTGCCACCCAAGCCACCCGGCGCGATGGCATCCATGTACTCGGCCTTGCCGCACACACCGGCCAGCGGGAAGCCGCCAGCGATGGATTTGGCGAAGGTGGTCAGGTCGGCGGCGACGCCCATCTGCTCCATGGCGAAGAAGGTGCCGGTACGGCCAGCGCCGGTCTGCACTTCGTCAGCGATCAGCAGGATGCCGTGCTGGTCGCACAGGGCGCGCAGGCGCTTCATGAATTCTTTCGGCGCTACATAGAAACCACCCTCGCCCTGGACTGGCTCGATGATGATGGCGGCGATGTCACGCGGCTCGGCGTCGTTCTTGAAGATGCGCTCGATGCTGGCGATGGAATCGTCGATGCTCACGCCGTGCAATTCGTTCGGGTACAGCGCGCGGAAGATACCGCCGGGCATCAGGCCCATGCCGGCCGAGTACGGCACGACTTTACCGGTCAGGCCCAAGGTCATCATGGTGCGACCGTGGTAAGCGCCGGTGAAGGCGATCACACCGGCACGGCCAGTGGCGGCGCGGGCGATTTTCACGGCGTTTTCCACGGCTTCGGAACCGGTGGTGACCAGCAGGGTTTTCTTGGCGAAATCACCAGGAACCTTGGCGTTGATTTTTTCGCACAGTTCCACGTACGGCTCGTAGGCCAGGACCTGGAAGCAGGTGTGAGTCAGCTTGTTCAACTGTGCGGTCACGGCGGCGATGATTTTCGGGTGCACGTGGCCGGTGTTCAGCACGGCGATACCGCCAGCGAAGTCGATGAACTCGCGACCCTCAACGTCGGTTACCGTGGCGTTCTTCGCCGATTCGGCGAAGATCGGGTGGATCTGGCCGACGCCACGTGGAACAGCGGCGGTACGGCGGGCCATCAAGTCAGCGTTAGTCTTGCTCATTACAGTCCTCATTCGCCGCTCATCGGTCGGCGTGGCTCAAGGAATACATGGCGGGGAGGCAACTGCGACAGCATGCGATGATCGACTGCCACAGCGTTCCGGCCACAAGAAACAGAACGGGTGAAACGCGCAAAGGGACAGCGCTCTCGTGCCCCTTGCGCTTGAAGCGGTATCAGATACCCAGGCAGAGGTATTTGATTTCCAGGTAGTCCTCGATGCCGTACTTGGAACCTTCACGGCCCAGGCCCGAAGCCTTGATGCCGCCGAACGGCGCGACTTCGTTGGAGATCAACCCGGTGTTGACGCCAACCATGCCGTATTCCAGGGCTTCGGCCACACGGAACACACGGCCCAGGTCACGGGCATAGAAGTACGAAGCCAGGCCGAACTCGGTGTCGTTGGACATCGCGATCACTTCGGCTTCGTCTTTGAAGCGGAACAGCGGCGCCAGCGGGCCGAAGGTTTCTTCCTTCGCCACGGCGGCGTTTTTCGGTACGTTGGTCAGGATGGTCGGCTCGAAGAAGTTGCCTTCCATCTGCTTGCCGCCCGCCAGCACGGTGGCGCCTTTGCTGACGGCATCGGCGATGTGTTCCTGGACCTTGGCGACGGCTTTTTCGTCGATCAACGGGCCAGTGGTGGTGCCGTCTTCCAGGCCGTTGCCGATCTTGAGTTTGGCCACTGCGGCCTTGAGTTTTTCGGCGAACGCGTCGTACACCGAATCCTGGATGTACAGGCGGTTGGCGCAGACGCAGGTCTGGCCGTTGTTGCGGTACTTGGAAATGATCGCGCCTTCGACGGCCTTATCCAGGTCGGCGTCGTCGAACACAATGAATGGCGCGTTGCCGCCCAGTTCCAGGGAGACTTTCTTGATGTCCTTGGCGCATTCGGCCATCAGCTGGCGACCGATCTCGGTCGAGCCGGTGAAGGACAGCTTGCGCACGGTCGGGTTGCTGGTCAGCTCGCCGCCGATGTCGCCGGCGCTGCCGGTGACCACGCTCAGCACGCCTTGCGGAATACCGGCACGGTGCGCCAGTTCAACCAGGGCCAGGGCCGAGAACGGGGTTTGCGAAGCGGGCTTGATGACCATGGTGCAACCGGCAGCCAGGGCCGGGCCGGCCTTGCGGGTGATCATCGCCGCCGGGAAGTTCCACGGGGTAATGGCCGCGGTCACACCGATCGGCTGCTTGATCACGATCAGGCGCTTGTCGGGCTGGTGGCCAGGAATCACATCACCGTAGATGCGCTTGGCTTCCTCGGCGAACCATTCGATAAACGAAGCGGCGTAGACGATTTCGCCCTTGGCTTCGGCCAATGGCTTGCCCTGCTCCAGCGTCATCAGGCGACCCAGGTCGTCCTGGTTTTCGATCAGCAATTCGTACCAGCGGCGCAGCTTGTTGGCGCGCTCCTTGGCGGTCAACGCACGCCAGGCCGGCAGCGCCTTGTCGGCGGCTTCAATCGCACGACGGGTTTCGGCAGCGCCCATCTTCGGCACCGTGCCCAGTACTTCGCCCGTTGCCGGGTTGGTGACCTTGATCGTCTGACCATTGTCCGCATCGACCCAAGCGCCATCGATGAAGGCTTGCTGGCGGAACAACTGGGTGTCTTTAAGCTGCATGTCGGCTTTCCTTAACAGCACCGCGCGCACGCGGAGCGAATTAGAGTTGTAGAAAGGCGCCTTATGGGCTGCCGTCAGGGAAATCATTCACCGGGCTGAAGCACAGAAATAACGCACATAAGCACAGACGTGCGGTTCAGCACCCAGACAAGAGCGTTTGAAATCTCAAACGAATCCTAGGGCGGATGGGGGTGAAGGACAATAGGCTGTTCGAAAAAAAGAACGAAAAAGCCGCATTTGCCCGCTTTTTCTGATCAGCGTAGCCAAGAGCCGCCGAGCTGCCCAAAAACGCAGGCGATTCAGCAGCATGGACGCCCGCCATGCATATGAGTATCATGGCGCCCGCGTCGCACCAGTAGCTCAGCTGGATAGAGTACTGCCCTCCGAAGGCAGGGGTCGTGGGTTCGAATCCCGCCTGGTGCACCATACATGGAAAATCAAAAGCCCCAGCTCGCAAGAGCTGGGGCTTTTTTGTGGTCTCAGGGAAGGGAGATAATGACAAAAATGTGGATGGCCTACGGATCCCATAAGGGCTAGCCCAGCTTCCCGTACTGGAATTTATATCCACCATTTAACATCACCGAGCTTAATCTCAAGGAGTGCCAACTCAACCATAGCTAAGGCTGCTTTGGTATTTCACCCACCATTCTTCTGCCTCGATTAAAAGGCCCTGTAGATCAGCTTCTGATGACTCGCCAGACTTTAATGAGGCTCGCAACGTTTGGAATGTGTTAAATGGCAACGTGCCTAGTTGCATTTGCTCGTTCATCATCCTCTCCATTTCCTGTTTCATTACTGCTGAGGCGTGTTCCATATTTCTCAGCATATCTAACGCAGCCTTAAGTGATACGACGGGATCTCTATCCCACAGCTTCTTGCGCTCCATAAAAGCTTCAATAGCGGGCCCAACCTTGGCCTCACAAAAAAAAACTATGACAGTCAAAAAAGGTGACAGACGCGCAAAACTCCTCCCACCCCGCCTCTCAGTGAGAGTCGGAGGAGCCAGCGGACAGATGATGCCATTTATTTCGACTCCAGCATTCGTAACGTCTGCCCCCCGATGAATTATCGCGTGCCGAAGGAGCCGAACGTACTGGAAATTGTTTTTCCCTGAGTGACCGCCATATCCATCAAATATGGTTTCAATAGAATCATTGAATGACTTATCAAAATCACTCAGAAGCTCAATTGCACTGACTAAATATAAAAAATACTCTCCGTAAAACCGACGGGCGCTGGCGCTGAAAGTCAATGCGTTCATCGACTCGAATCCTCGATATGCTTCCATTTTTCGAGACCAGTACCAGTCGAGGCCATCGAGTAATTCGCCGTGCTTATCTTCCATATAGAACCTCCTAGATGATTGATGCTATTTCCTTTACGGCGCTCGTAAATAGCTGGACCATCAGACCAACGTCGGAAGGCTGTCATGAATTGATGCGAAAGAGACAGTAATAAACCACTTGTTTACTACTGCCACCAACCCTCAAGCCGCAAAAAACTGGTCAGACCGACGCCTCCATAACATACGGACAAGCAAAAAACGAGGCACAAGGACTCAAGATTGTTCTGCATCGACAATTGCAGCAGTGCACCTACTCATGCCTTACTCATCATCCAATCGCTCGACCAACTTCGGCAGTTTTTTTGCCTCAGCCGTATGTCGGCGCTCAATTTTTTTTAAATCTTCAGCGGCCGGCAACTGTTCGGGGACTATGCCACGGTCACTGAGCAAGGTGCGGACATCGGCATTGTTTTTCACATGCTCACTGGTGATCTGGCGTTCGCTAGAGAGATCGTCCTTCTTGATATTGAAGTTGGTGATCTCGTTTGCGAAATCCTTAGCCTTGATGGTAATGGTCGGTAAAAAGTCAGCCAGCGGGCGGCTCTGTGGCACACCGAGGCGCTCTTTCATTTGCTGGGTACCGACACCACCGAACAGTGCCTGGTCGCCCCGGCTGCGAATGCGGGCGAAGCTCTGATCCTCGCCCAGGCGCTCATAAATCACGCTGGATAACTGTTTTTCCGAGACGGTAAGTTTTTTGCGGGCGACCAGCCGTTCCCTTTCCGCCAGACGCTGCTCAATGAGTTCCTGCTTGCGGGTTTGCAGGGCAAAGTAAGTCTGGGCGAAGGCGATTGGTTCCTTGCTCGGATCGCCGTTTTGCGCGATCAGATAACAAGCATAGCGGGTAAGGGCTATGTCCTCGACAGCGCGTTGCGAGCCGGAACCGAGGCTGACCATTTTCGTGACGTCACGAAAATGGTCCTCGACTAGGCTCCCCGCCGCCTCACAGGAGGCTTTGGCCTTTTCGGTGATTTTGACGAAGTTTTCCCAGCGGGCATAGCCGAGCACCGCTTGGAGCTCACGGGCCAGCCAGAATTCAGTGGCGGTTTCCACGTGTCGCTGGACGATATTTTCGAAAGCGGTATGCAGTTTTGCAATCGAATCCTTTTTCATGGATAACGCTCCTTGTAGGTTTGAGCTAAGACTGACAGTGCGGCTTAGACATCGCCAGGCATTGGCGGATATTGTGAGCGATCACCGCCTCCAGTCTGCGGGACTCGTCATTCCGGTCAACTATACGCGCCTCACTCCCTCAGGCTCTCAATCACGCCTTGGGGATCGTCCATCTCGCTCCGGGTGATACCACCAAGCTCATTGAGCTGAGTAACCGCACTGCGCAACGAGATTTTTTCAAGCTTCTCGTAGGACTGAATGGACATTCTCCGCAGACGCCAGCCACCATGCGGTAGACCTTCCCATTCACCCTTTCCATGAATACGAACGTACTTGAGCAACATCTTGCCCAATTGTTCGGCCAGTGCGGGATTGGCTTCACAAAAAAGTGCTTCGCCACCAGCGCCCTCAATCCAAACAGGAACCGTCTCGCCCTTCCCACCAACAATATACAGACGTCCCTGAACGCTACCTTGCTGGATGATAACCATGGGAGGAATGGTTCTGTACTTTTGGGAGTTGAATAATGTTTGCAATTTCGTTAGCAGGGCACCGTCCTCTCGGTTTTACTCCATCCATGCAGCCATCTGGTGTACTGCCCGAGGGACGGTTACGCTCTGCCCGCACTATCAACGTTACGGCTCACGACTTCCAGCAAGTCTGATCCCTCTCGCAGCAGCAGATACGCCGCGTTGGTAAATCGATACAAATCCCCATCGTCGATGCCCTTGATCGTGACCGAAGTGATGCTTTCCAAAAGGTCAGTCCCGGCCTTGATGCGGCTGAGCGCACTGTCAATCAGCATTGCGGTGGGCATCTGGGTGTCAATCAGTAGGACGGGGCACTCGGGGTTGTTGGTTTGCAACGGTATGTAATGCGACATACGTATGACTCCTTGTCAGGCGAAACGATAAATGGATGAAACGGACTCCAGGCGTCAAGAGAGAGCCTGAACGCTCCGTTCTATCCGCCATTCAGATCAAAATACCTGAAATTCAGATATCCGAAAAGCAGATATAGCTTGGCGAAGCAAATCTCAATGGATGCAGCCATGACCAAAGCTATTTATCGACGCGAGCACGAGGTTTTTCTTCAGGTACTCAAGCGCATGCGCATCGAATCCGGGCTGACTCAGGCGCAGTGTTCGACAGCACTGGGCAGACCGCAGTCATTCATGAGCGATGTGGAGCGAGGGGTGCGAAGGCTGGATACGGTTCAGTTGCGGGATTTGTGTTTGGTTTTGGGCACGGATCTGACGAGTTTTTCAGCCGACTACGAAAAGGCGCTCAAGGGCGAATGATCCTTCAGCTTCTGGGGAACATTAGCATTTCAAAGTCTCGGTCATGGATCGTAGTGCAGTTCACTTATAGCTTGCGTGAACCATTGTGGCGAGGAAGCATGCCCCGTAGCGAGGCTGCGATCTTTCACCTGACGCTTGAAACTCAAGCGAAAGATCAAAAGATCGCAGCCTTCGACAGATCCTACAGCGCAGCCCAGCGGGAGCAAGCTCCCTCGCCACGGACGTTGTGCCTGCCTTTTGGTGCTCGGGCTTCAACGCTTGCGCAGCGCCTCCAACCGCGCCGGCAAGTCCTCCTCGGGAAAGCGCTTATGCAACGCCAGCAGCTTTTCATCAGCAGCCTTGCTCTCACCCTCCTCGCGCAAACGCAGGATCTCCAGCAAGCCTTCCTCCAGCGATGGCAGTGCAGCTGGCGCCGATTTGCTCATTTTCGCCGCAGGCTTTTCCGCCAAGGATTGCACAGGGCTTGCCGGGGCCCGGGCCAGTTCGCCCTGGGGCGCCATGCGGGTGATCGGGGCGGGGGCGGGCATGGCCGGCGGTGGTGCGGCGGCAACGGCGGGCTCCTGCCGATCGGCGGAAAACTCCATCGAGGCAGGTGAGGCCAGCTCGTCGTGGGGCACGGGTGACCGCAGCACCAGGCCGATCATCAGCGCCACGCCGGCCACCGTGGCGAATGCCATTTGCCAGCGCGGTCGTTGGCAGGCTTGCAGCCAGCGCTGCCACAGGCTTGGCGCGGGCGTCGGGGCTTCACGACGGGCGGCGGCCAGGATGAAGGCGTCCAGGGAGGCCGGCGGCTCGCCGCTGGTGTGTTGGCGGAAATGCTCGATGAGCCTTTCGTCGTCGAGGTCCGGGGTGTTTTTTGGGTCGATCATGCGGGTACCTCCTCGGCCAGCAGTCGCTGCAGTTTCTGCTGGGCGTAACGCAAGCGGCTCTTGACCGTTTCCAGCGGGGCACCGGTCAGGGCGGCAATCTGTGGCAGCTCCAGGTCGCCGTGCAGGCGCAGCAGGAAGACTTCGCGCTGGTCCTCGGGCAAGGCCTGCAACGCGGCGTCGAGACGCGCCTGGTCGCGACTCAGGCTCAGCTGTTGTTCGGGGCTGCTGGTGTCGTCGGGCTGGACGTGCAGCTGTTCGTCATAGCTGTCATGCAACGGATTGTGGACACCGTGTTTGCGCCAGTGGTCAATCAACCGGTTGCGGGCAATCTGGAACAACCAGGTGCGAAAACTCGCCCGGCCTTGTGGCTGGGTGGCGCTGCGGATCAGGCTGAGCCAGGTGTCCTGGAAGATTTCCTCCGCCAGTTCGGCCTTGTTGCTCAACGACACGAGAAAACGATAAAGCCCCTGCCGATGACGGGCATACAGGACTTCGAAAGAAGCCCCGTCGCCATTGCGGTAGCGGGCCAGCAACGCTTCGTCGCTAGGTGAATCAAGCGCTGCGGGCATGTGGGGGGCGAACTCCTTTCGATGTAGAACACGGCCTGCCGATTGTAGAGGACTCTGTGGGAGCCGGGCTTGCCCGCGAAGGCGGCGTGTCAGGCGAAACGTCTGTGCCTGACACGCCGCCTTCGCAGGCAAGCCAGCTCCCACATTTTGATCCTCGTTATGCGCAGGATCAGCGCTTGGCCGCAGGCTCGAGGCTCTGGGCCAACTCCACCAACTGCACGAACTCCGAGCGCAACCCAAACGGATCATCGCCGCGGGCCGAGCGCGCCAGTTGGGCGGTGTCCTTCAGGCTCATCGTGCCAGTGTAGCGTCCATCGCCCTTGAGCTGCTGGGCAAAGGCGGCCACGGACGCGGCGAAGCGCAGGTCATCGCTGGGTTGTTTTTCGCTCTGCACACTGGCAATGGGATGCTCGATCAAGCGACTGCTACCGCCCTCGACCGGTTTGTAGCGTACACGCAACATCGCCAGTTCACCGGACTTGCCGTCCGACTTCGGCGCGTTGCCATAACGCAGTGGTTCCAACCAGCCCGGCGTGCCCTTCGGAACGATTTCATACAACGCCGTCACTGTATGCCCGGCGCCAATCTCGCCCGCGTCAACTTTGTCGTTGTTGAAATCCTCACGCTTCAACGCGCGGTTCTCATAGCCCAGCAGTCGATACTCACTGACCTGGGCCGGGTTGAACTCCACCTGCAACTTCACATCCCGCGCCACCACGGCCAAGGTGGAGCTGAGTTGGTCCACCAGGACCTTGCGCGCTTCGAGCAGGTTATCGATGTAGGCGTAGTTACCATCGCCAGCGTCAGCCAATTGCTCCATCAAGTGTTCGTTGTAGTTATCCACACCGAAGCCCAGCGTCGTCAGGGAAACGCCGCTCTTGCGCTGATCCGTCGCCATCTGCTTGAGGCTGTCGAAGTCGCTGATGCCGACGTTGAAATCGCCATCGGTGGCCAGCAGGATGCGGTTGATGCCGTTATCGATGAAGCTCTCCCGGGCCATCTGGTAGGCCAGCTCGATACCCGAGGCGCCCGCGGTGGAACCACCAGCATTGAGCTGGTCGATGGCGTTGCGGATTTTCACCTTGTCGCGACCCGAGGTCGGCTTGAGCACCACCCGGGATTCGCCGGCATAAACCACCAAGGACACGCGATCCTGGTCGCGCAATTGATCCACCAGCAGTTTCAGCGTGCTCTTGACCAGCGGCAGGCCTTCACGCCGGTCCATGGAACCGGACACATCCACCAGGAACACCAGGTTGGCCGGGGCCAACTCCGCTACGGCGCGATCGGACGCCTTGATGCCGATGCGCAACAAACGGGTATGGGGATTCCACGGCGACGGGGCGATTTCGGTCGTTACGCCAAACGGCGAGCCATCGGTGGGCAAGGCGTAGTGATAAGGGAAGTAATTGACCATCTCCTCCAAGCGCACGGCGCCCTCGGGCGGCAGGCTGCCCTGGTTGAGGAGACGTCGCACGTTGGCGTAGCTGCCGGTATCGACGTCCACGCTGAAGGTCGATACTGGCGTCTCGGCGACGCTATGGACGGGGTTGTCCGGCAGTTTTTCGTATTGTTCGCGGGGCTCGGCACGGTAACCCTCGGCAATGGAATCGCTCGCCACGCTTGGGGCAGGCATCGCTGCCGGTTTCATGAGCATGCGCTTGACCGTCGGCTGACGCACTTCGGCGATCTCGCCTTGCGGTACAACACTGGGCGCCACGACCACCGGTTCCGCCGGCTTGGCAGTCTCCCGGGACGAAGACAACCCACAACCGGCCAACGTCACCAGCATCGTGACAGCAAAGCCCTGGGCGGCAGGACGCATAAAAGAAAGTGGACGGGACATGGGCTGAACCTCGTGAATGGATGATCCGTACGCAAGGTCAGACGCGAGGCCTGTGCGGTTCGGGTTAACCGCCTGAAAATAATTTTCTGAGTGTTCGCAGCCCTTCCTCAGCTTGATGCTTTTGCAATTCCCCTCAAGTTACCGCCTCCCGAGTCGAGACACTAAAGTGCCATCACCCCTATAAGGACATTCCGTGTTCAAAACGTTCCTCAAGGCCACCGCCCTGGTCGCCACCCTGTCGATGACCGGCTGCGTGTCATACACCGTCACCGGCCCGGTGGGCGCGCCACAGCACCCTGCCCCTGTCAGCAGCCCACGTATCGCACAAATTGCCGATGTCGCCGTGACTGCCCCCGATGTCAACGATGCCACCCGCACGGCCATCAGCCGCTCGCTCACCGCCCAGCTCAATCAGTACGTGCAGACCGGCGGCTACTTCAAGCAGGTCACCGAATACCCGACGCGCCTGGGCGAGAATGACGTGTTGCTCAAGTTCGACATGACCTCTCTCAAAGGCCATCGCGCTCCGCATCCGGGCTATTTCCCCGGCGCGTTGCTGACCCTGACCATCTGGATCTGGGTGAACGGTCCTATCTATGTCGACAGTTTCGACGTCGCAGGGAACCTGAGCATCGTCGATCGCGACGGCAAGGAACTGGCGACCGCCAAGGAAGAGATCAAGCTTGAACGCAACGTAGGCCTGTATGGCCGCGAATACTGGGCGCCGACCATGGGTGCACAGCAATTGAATCAGCTGGTGGCGCAGCTGATGGACAACGCCACGGCGCGCCTGGCCAAGCAATAATTCCTAGGAGCAGGACACCATGGGTTTCATCAAACACAGTTTCATATTGGCCGCCGTGTTGCTGACGGGTTGCGTGTCTTACTCGCAACACGAGTTGCCGGACGTTAAAACCTGGCCGCCTGCCGCTGCCACCACAGCCTCCAAGCCAACCGCCTTCGTGCGCACCACTGCGCAGAACCAGGTCAACAGCGGCCCGGCCGTCGCTGCCTCGGGCGCCCAGGCCACCGCTTGGGAAAGCTCGGTGACCGAGACCTTCCGAGACTCCGGACGTTTCGCGCGGGTCAGCACCGACAAGGTCGAATCAGACATCTACGCCGAAGCCACCTTGAGAAACAATGAACAGTTCAGCATGACTTCGGCCATCATCACCGGCGCGACCTTCTTCGTCATCCCGTCCACAGCCGAGAATACTTTTACACTCGAAACTGTGTTCAAGGACAAGGATGGCAAGGAACTGGGACGTGTGCAGAAGAGCGAATCGGTACGCACCTGGATGCACTTGGTGCTGATCTTCGGTATTCCGTTCCAGCAGGACACTCGTGACGTCGTGCAGGCGCTGACACGCAGCACTTTGGAAGAGGCTGTACAGCGGCGGTTGCTGTAACCAAGCATGATTGGCGAGGGATTTTTCCCTCGCCAGCAGACGCCAGCCTGACGGATCGGCTCACTCAGCCCCGAGTTCCACCACTGTCTTCCCTTGCCCCCGCCCCTCGGCGACCTGAGCGAAGGCTTCGTTGACGTCCTCAAGGCCAAACCGGGTCTGATCCACCTTGATCCGCAACTGCCCAGCCTCAACCAGCGCCGCGGCCTCCCGCAAGATATGACCGTGATGCGCACGGCCCTTTCCGGTCAACAGCGGCATCAAGGTAAACACCCCGGAATAACTCGCCCCCCGGAACGACAAGGGCGCGAGGCTGTGCTGGCCCCAGCCCAGGCAACTGAGCACATGGCCGGTGTAGGTCTTCACTGCGTTGAACGAAGCATCAAGCGTCGCGCCGCCCACGGTGTCGTAGACAATGTCGAAACCTTCGCCGTCCGTGTGCAGGCGGACGTAGCTGTCGGTGTCCTGGGCCCGGTAATCGATGGGCGTTGCGCCCAGCTCGCGGATGAAATCCAGGCTGCTGGCCGAGCCGGTGGCATAAACGTCAGCGCCCCGGGCCTTGGCGATCTGCACGGCGATTTGTCCGACGCCGCCCGCGCCGCCATGGATCAATACCTGTTGGCCGGGATGGACATTGGCTCGATCGACCAGTCCTTCCCAGGCCGTGATGAACACCAAGGGCAAGGCTGCCGCTTCACGCATGCTCAATGCGCGGGGCTTTGGCGCGACCAGTTGTGCATCGACGGCGATGTATTCGGCCAATGCACCTTGAGCGCCACCAATCCCACCGGCCATGCCGAACACTTCGTCGCCAATAGCGAAATCGACAACGCCTTCGCCCAGCTCAACGACAACGCCCGCCAGGTCGATGCCCAGGACCGCAGGAAGCGGTTGCCGGGCATGGCCACCCGCTCCCGCTGCGATTTTGGTATCCAGCGGATTGATCCCGGCAGCGTGCACTTGGATCAGGAGCTGTCCCTTGCCAGGAGTGGGCCGGGCGATGTGGCGGACGATCAACGGGGCCTGAGCGGTTTCAGCGACGGCGGCAAACATGGTGTTGTTCATGACGGTAAACCTCCAGTGAGTGGGCAGGTTCATCATGGGCGCGCCGACGCATTCCGATAAGTCAGCAATAATGGATAGGATTTATTCCAGCAAAAGGCCAAATCCCATGGATCTGTTCGAGGCAATGCAGGTATTCGTAAGGGTCGTGGAGCGCGGCTCGTTCTCGGCAGTGGCCAGGGAGCTGAACCTGGGCCAACCGGCGGTGAGCAAGCAGATCCGCGCGCTGGAACAACACCTTGGCGGCGCGCTGTTCGCGCGCAGCACCCGCCATCTCGCGCTGACCGACCAGGGGCAGCATTTCTACACCGAGAGCAAGGACATACTCGCTAGCCTGGACGCGGCACGCCTCGGTTTCGCCAATGGCCAGGAACAGATCGCCGGCCCCCTGCGCGTAACGGCCCCGGTCAGCTTCGGACGACTGTGCATCGCGCCCCTGGTGGGCCGGTTTCTGGCACGTCACCCACGGGTCCGGCTCGACCTGCGGCTAAGCGATCAGAACGAAGATGTGTTGAAGGAGAATATTGACGTTGCCATTCGCATCGGCGCAGTGAAAAACGAAGGGCTGGTGGCGGTTTCCCTGGGGGGCAGTCCTCGACAGGTGTATGCCACCCCCGCCTATCTGCAGCAGTACGGAAGCCCCCTTCGGCCAGCCGATCTGGCCCACCACAACTGTCTGGCTTTCACGCTGCTGGAGCATTACGACGTCTGGCGATTCGAGCGTGGAGCCGAGCAATACCAAGTGACGATCAAGGGCAACGTCACCAGCAACAGCAGCGAAGCGATCCGGGAAATGGTGCTGTCCGGTCTCGGTGTTTCGCTTTCCCCGCAATGGCTGTATGCCGCTGATATTCGCCAGGGAACGGTAGTCCCGCTGCTTGCCGATTACCAGCCACTGACGCTCCCCATCAACGCCGTGTTCAGCCACGACCGACGCCGCTCGGCGCGCACCCGGGCCTTTGTGGATTTTTTACGCGAGTGTCTTTAAAAAGACCGCAGCCAAATACTTGTAAGTGTCAAAGGCGATGCTGGAACTTCGGGCACTTAACCTTGCCAGGCGGTGAATTCTCATAAAGGCCCAAACCTTAGACGTCCATTCCAATAAAACTTAGCCACCTGTCGCAGACGGGAATCTCGCAGTCAAGACCTAGATTGGGTCTTGCTCGATAGCGAGTGGACAAGCTGGCTCAGATCCGCGAGGTTTTGATCAGAGCTCGCCGTATCTTCTTGCTGGCGCAGTTTATGAAATAGCTCGTATTGCGACTCGGCATGCTGCTTGGCCAGGTCATGAGAAATTTGGCCCGCGTTATCCAGAATTTCGCGGTCGTTCAATTTCAGGAAACCATCAAGCTTTCTCAACCACTCAGCCATGGACATTGGAATACGACGCATGGCTTGGCCTTCCGCAAACACCAGGTATTGCTCGACCAGATTGTTCAAAGCGCTAAGTTCTTCTGCCGAGAGGTAGTTTTTAGCATTCGAGATATCCTGTTTGCGAACCTTGGCACCGCGCCAGTTGGTCAGGCCCATGTGGGGTTTACCACTGTCCGCACGATTGTGAATAAGCTCGGCCGCAGTCTGCCCGGTAATTGCCCAGTGCACTTTGTTTTGTAGTCTTGAAGAAGCTGATGCTGGCTTCCTGAGTCGGGTCGTAGTCCACACTGGTGGCGTAGATGTCAGTAATCTTCTGGTAGAAGCGTTTTTCGCTGGTGCGAATATCCTGGATGCGCCGCGTCAGCTCTTCAAAGTAGTCGAACGGCTGATCGGGATTTTTCAGGCGCTCGTCATCAAGCAAAAAGCCTTTGACTATGTAGTCACGCAACTGCCGGGTGGCCCACTGACGGAAGCGCGTTGCCGTATGGCTTTGTACGCGATAACCCACGGAGATAATGGCGTCCAAATTATAGTGCTTGAGATTGCGCTTTACCTGGCGCGTACCTTCCTGACGAACTACTAAGAAATCCTTAGTGGTTGCGTGTTGATCAAGCTCTCCCTCGCTGAAGATGTTCTTCAGATGCATCAACACGTTCTCTGGCGTGGTGCTGAATAACTCTCCCATCAAGGCTTGGGTCAACCATACGGTTTCATCGACAAAGCGCACGTCCAACCGGGTTCGCCCGTCTTCGCTCTGGTAGATGATGAACTGCGAGGTATTGGCGTTATCCGTGCTCATATCTCAACGACTCCGACTTGGTCAGCAGCGCGATCAGTTCCAAATGTAGCCCCCTCAATATTCCTGTGTAAGGAGCCTGACGAATGCACAACCTCTTCAATCACTAACTGCGGTGGACAATTCATATTCTTCTTCCGACGCGCCTGGCGGGAAGCGCCGTTCGAGGTAGCCTTCCGACAGCCAGCCCGCTATATAGCTTTGCGCTGTTCCCAGATGCTCGCCTCGCACGCGAAGCTCTTCTAGTTCCCGCTCGATACGCTCATGGAAGATGGATGCGGGCAGACCCCGCTCGCTTTCGTACAGATGGGTCTGGAGCAAGCCCAGGGTCAGCGGCCCATGATCGGAGGCCAACAACCGCCACAATGGCTGGGTCCGCAACCGACGAAACGTAGCAATGGTTGTACTGGCTTTCATGCAAGGCTCCCCGACAGAAGAGATGCCCATGGTAAACACAATGTGCGTTGAATCTACCTCGAATCAGGTCGGTTCATACTGTTTCAGAAAAGGCCTACAACAAATTTTGCGGATTGTAGTCAGGGTTCCGACGCTAACGCCGAACCATAAACACGCTCACCCCGCCCCGGGAAATACGCCGCCGCGGTCACGCCCACCGCCCCCATCACCACGCAATATCCGACGCACACCCACGGGCTCCATGGCACCAGCGCAATCAACACCAACGGCGTCATGCTGGCCCACAGCGCGTAGGCGATGTTGTAGGTGAACGAGATGCCGGACACGCGAATCTTCGGCGGGAACAGGCTGACCATCACCGATGGCACCGCGCCGACCACGCCACAACCCAGCCCGGCCACTGCGTAGGCCAGGCCCAGCCAGGCACTGCCACTGATCAGGCTGGCATAGAGCACGGCGATGCCCAGGGGCAGCAGCAGGCTGTAGAGCATGACGGTGCGCCAGGCGCCAATGCGGTCGACGATGAGGCCGGCCAGGACGCAGCCGATGTTCAGGAAAACGATGCCGAGGCTGCTCAGGGCGAAGGTGTGGCTGGGGGTCAGGCCGAAGCTTTTCTGCATCACGGTTGGGGTGATGACGACGAACACGACCACGGCGGAGGTCAGCACGCAGGTGAGGATCGCAGCGGGCAGCAAGGCGTGGCGATGGTCGCGCAGGACCGTGCGCAGCGGCAGTTCCGCCGCCCCCTCACGATTGGCTTGCAGCGCCATGAAGATCGGCGTTTCGCTGAGCCAGCGGCGCAGCCAGACGCCAATCACGCCGAAGACGCCGCCCAACAGGAACGGCAGGCGCCAGGCGTAGTCGAGGATTTCCGTCGGGGTATAAATCCGCGCCAGCGCGGTGGCGGTCAGGGCGCCGAGCAAATAGCCAAAAGTCAGGCCCGCCTGGAGAAACCCCAGGGCATAGCCACGATGTCGCAGCGGCGCATGTTCAGCGACAAAGACCCAGGCACTGGGCACTTCGCCGCCCACCGCCGCGCCTTGCAGGATGCGCAACGCCAGCAACAGCAACGGGGCGAAATAGCCGATCTGCGCGTAAGTCGGCATCACGCCGATGAGCAGGCACGGCAAGGCCATCATGAGGATGCTCAAGCTGAACACCCGCTTGCGCCCCAGGCGATCGGCGAAGTGCGCCATGAGAATTCCGCCCAAGGGCCGGGCCAGGTAGCCGGTGGCGAAAATCCCGAAGCTTTGCAGCAGGCGCAGCCACTCGGGCATCTCTGGCGGGAAGAACAGCTGGCTGAGGGTCAGGGCGAAAAAGACAAAAATGATGAAATCATAGATTTCCAGCGCACCGCCGAGGGCGGCCAGGCCCAGGGTCTTGTAGTCGGATCGGCTGAACCGCGCGTCTGGCAGATGAGTCGAGGCAGTCATAGGCAAGTTTGAAAAATAGTGGAAAGAAGGCAACGGCTCAGGCAGCGGGATCTTTGTCCACGGGCTGCGCCGGCGATTGGCCTGGCTCGGCGTCTGCGGCCTCGTCAGCAGGCAGGAAATCCTTGCGGCTCTGGGCGATGGCCCGGCGTATCTCGTCGCCCTTGGTGGGGCAGTTCTTGAGGCGGGCGATGCCGTCGGTTTTCTGCGTCATCGCCATCCTCCGGCATGAGTGAACACGGGCCGATAGTGCTCGCTTTTGGCGCTCGATGCCAACTTCCGTGACGATTGGGGCTGCTGTGCAGCCCTGCGGGAGCGAGCGCCCTCGCCACGGGTTTATGCACGATCAACGGTGATAGCGGCGCACCACGCTGCTGTTGCGCAGTACATGGCCGTTGAGTTTTTCCATCAATTGGGTGCGAGTCAGGCCGGCGGGCAAAGCTTCGGGCGGCAGGTCCAGGGCGAAAATCTGGATCAGGTAATGGTGGGCACTGTCGCCAATGGGCGGGCACGGGCCGATATAGCCAGGGGTGTTCTTGCTATTGAGACCGCTCATGCCTTCCAGCGAGGACTTGGTGCCCGCGCCTGCTGGAATCTGCCGGGTGCTGGGCTTGATTCCATAATGAATCCAATGATCGACACCCTGCCCCCGCTGGCCGTCGGGGTCGAGCATGACGATGGCATAGCTGAGGGTGCCCGGAGGACCAGCGTTCCAACTCAAGGCCGGGGAAATATTCTTGCCGCCGCATTTGTTGGCGTCACTGGCGGCCGCTGCGGTGAAGAGGCGGTCGTCCGACACACCGGGAATGCTCAGGGTAAAACGCTCTTCAGCCTGGACCCCTTGTGCGCACAGCACGAGGGTGACGGCCGCGAGCCAGGAGGAAAGGGAAGTCAATCGGGTCATACCGGGCACCTTGAATGCGGTTCAGGCCATGGACGGCCTGCGAACTATAGCCGCAGCGCCGGCCCGGTTGCAGTGACAATTACGCTGAACCTCACTCCAATTGCTCGACTCCAACGGGAAACGCCTGCCGGAGAACGACCATGCCCATGCATCAAGTCGCCCGCCTCGCTGATGTGCGAGAGGACCGCGGCCTCGAAGTCAGCCTCAATGAATCACCCGTCCTGCTGCTGCGGGCCGGCGGTCAGGTGCGGGCATTCCAAGGCAAATGCCCACATGCCGGCGCACCGTTGGCCAAGGGGGCGGTGTGCCACGGCCGGCTGATCTGCCCGTGGCACAAAGCGGCATTTCGCGCCGAAGACGGCGCCCTGTGCGAACCGCCGGCCCTCGACAGCCTGGAGCGTTATCACGTGGAGGTGCGCGGCGACGAAGTCTGGGTCGATGACCAACCACTGCCGGCCGAGAAAATCCCGCCGGCCGATGATCCGCGTACCTTCGTCATCATCGGCGCCGGCGCGGCGGGCACAGCGTGCGCGGCTGCGTTGCGCGAGAAGGGTTTCGGTGGGCGGATCCTGATGCTCGACCGGGAAGCCGAGGCCGGCTATGACCGCACCGTCTTAAGCAAATATGTCCTGGCTGGCGACATGGCGGCGGACAAGACCCCGCCCCTGCGCGATGAAACTTATTTCACCCAGCAACGCATCGAACGGCGCCATGGCGAGGTCACGGACCTTGATGTGGGCGCGCGCCTGATCCGCCTCGCGGACGGCGAAACGTTGAGCTACGACGCGGTGCTCCTCGCCACCGGCGGTGTGCCCAAGACGCCCGGCTTGTCAGGGCTCGACCTGCCGAATGTTTTCACCCTGCGCTCCTTGGCCGACAGCAGGCAGATCCTCGACCGTGCCCAGCCGGGGCAACAGGCGGTGATCATCGGCGACAGCTTCATCGCCATGGAAGTTGCCTCCTCCCTGCGCAAACGCGAACTGAGCGTCACCGTCCTGGCCCGTCATCCGGTGCCGTTCGCCAAGCAGTTCGGCGACAGCATCGGCAAGGCGATCCTGGCAAGGCACCGCGCCAATGGGGTGGTGTATCACAGCGAAGGCGAAGCAGCGCGAATCGAAGGCACGGGCAAGGCCGAAGCCGTGGTGCTGGATAACGGCCAACGCTTTGCGGCGGACCTGGTCATCATCGGTGTCGGCGTGCATCCGGCCACGGAGCCGTTCGCCAACCTGCCACGAGAGAATGATAAATCGTTGATCGTCGACGACGGCATGCGCGTGACCGATGGCGTATGGGCCGTGGGCGACATCGCGACCTTTCCCCTCAACGGCCAGCCCCGGCGCATCGAACATTGGCGCCTGGCCCAGCAACAGGCCCGGATCGCCGCGACGAATATGCTCGGAGGTGAAGAGCATTACCTGGACGTGCCGTTCTTCTGGACGTATCACTTCGGCAAGCGCTACGACTATCTGGGCCACGCCGAGGAATGGGATGAGGTGCAATTCAAAGGCACACCCGAGCATCCGCCCTTTATCGCACTGCTCGGCAAGGACGGCCTCGTCGCGGCGGTCGTGGCCTGCGATGAAGGCCGGGCCATGGCAGCACTGGCCCAGCGCATGAAACAACCGCTGCCCGTGGATGAGGCTTGGCGGCTGGTTCGGGACTTTTCGGCGTAGCTTGTCTTTAAAAACGCCACAAAACCTGTGGGAGCGAGCTTGCTCGCGATGGCGTCTGCTCGGGCAGCAACACGGTTGCCTGACACTCCGCTATCGCGAGCAAGCTCGCTCCCACAAAGAAATAGTCGCAGCTGCGCTTACGCGGAGTGATCCGCCGGTAAATGGATCACCCGTGGTCGCTCCAACGGGGCCAGGGGCGGCGGCTGCAAGTCCGGGCTCAGCAAATGGAAATGCGGCACCACGTGGCTGATATCCCCATCCTGATTGTTGTGGATGATCTTCGACCCAGGCTGGCGCAAGGTTTCCAAGCGTTCGTCGGTCAACTTGAAACTGGCGCTCAGGCCCTGGTCGTCCACGGCCGGCCTCGGCAGCCGTCGCTGGGCAAAGCTACGGCTCTTGCGCTGTTGATAACGCGCCCAGGTGATCAGGATGATTGCGTTGACCAACGCAATCCAGCCGTAGATCTGCAACGTCCCCAGGGTGTCGAACAATGAACCGCCCAGGCGAGGGCCGGCGTGACTGTCGAACAGCGGCCACAGCCCATTCACCAGTAGATACAACAGCCCGATCCACGCCAGCACCGTAAAGAGCACATCGATGACCACCAGAAAGGGTCGCTGCCGGGTCCTGATAATTTTCATCGGATCACTTCCTCTTCTTCGTCATCGAACGGTTTGATCCCACGATCCGGGCTGACCCAGCGGGCACGCTTCTGATGCTGTCCGAACAACACCTTGGGGAAACTCACCAGGGTGGTGAACAGGCTGATCAACCAGAACACCAGCGGGTACCAGACCACCCAGAACATGATGTGCCACAGGCCTTTTTCGTAGCGGCGGTCGATCAGGATGCTCACCGCGAATTGCATTAGGCATACCACTGCCAGCAACAGCCCGGTAAAGGCCGGCGGCATGAGATGGTCCACTGCGATAGCCGCAGGCATCTCGACGAATTTGCCGGCGCCCCAGAAGATCACCGACAACAGGAAGGTGAACGCCCAGCCGGTGGACAGGCAGTATTCGAACAGCAGCGGCCACAGGTAGCGGTGACGGTATTGCCAGATACCGCGGATATTCTTGAACAGCACCTCGGCGCCACCCTGGGCCCAGCGCAGGCGTTGCCGCCAGAGGCCGCGCAGGGTTTCGGGCATGAGGATCCAGCACAGGGCGCGGGGCTCGTAGAAGATGCTCCAGTGGTCCAGTTGCAGTTTCCAACTGATGTCGATGTCTTCGGTGATCATGTCCGGGCTCCAATAGCCGACCCGGTGCAGGGCCGTGCGCCGGAACGCGACGATCACGCCGGACACGGTAAAGATCCGCCCGAAGACTCGCTGGGTGCGCTTGATCAAACCGATGATCGAGGAGAACTCGCCGACCTGGACCCGGCCCACCAATGTCGAACGGGTGCGGATGCGCGGGTTGCCGGTCACCGCGCCGAGGCGGGCGTTATCCAGCATCGGTGCAACCAGGTAGGCGCAAGTGTTGGGCGCCAGCAGCGCATCCCCGTCGATGCACACCAGGTATTCGCTGCGTGCAGCAATGGCGCCCATGCGCAGGGCCACGGCCTTGCCCTGGTTTTCCGCCAGGTGCAGCACGCGCAAACGTGGGTCCTCGGCGGCCAGCCGGTCGAGCACTTCGGCGGTGTTGTCCTTGGAGCCGTCGTTGATGGCGATGACTTCGATGTTCGGGTAATGCTGGCCCAGCGCGGCGTGAATCGTGTCGGCAACGTTGTCGCCTTCGTTGAAACACGGGACCAGGATGCTGATCAGCGGCTCGCCGGCCAGCGGCGGCGGCAACGTGTCGTCCTTCCATGGCCAGTGGCGCTCCCAGTGCAGCCAGAAATACAGGCCACCGGCGATCCACAGGCCGGACATGAACAGCGGGTAGAAGAACACGAAGTCCATCAGGAATTGCCCGGTGACCAGGAAGATCAGGCCCAGGGGCACCCCAAGGACGATCGCCAGCACCAGGACGGCGAGCAGTCTGTCGAACATGTCAAGGATTCCACTTGTTGGAGAGTGCAGGCCGCACGGCTTTCACGGCGGGCTGGTCTTCGATGAAGTTGTCCGGGTAGTAACCGAAACTGGTCACGCCCTGACGCTTGAGGCGCCCCATCCAGTCGGCCAGTTGTTCGCCTTCGATGTCGGCCACCGGCTTGCTGTGCCAGTCGCGGGCTTGCAGCTCGAACACCGTACGCTTGAGCGCACCCGGGCGGGCCTTGATGGTTTCCACTAACCGTTCTAGCCAGGGGCCCGATTGCTCGCGGGTCTGCCCTTCCATCAACGGCATGGCCATCGGTGCAGTCCAGTCGTACGCGGCGAGAAAATCGTCGAGGTTCTGGGCGAACCAGGCTTCGCTTTCCGGGTTGAGCATCGGCTCGGCAAAGATATTGCGCGCCGTGCGCACCTGCGGGCCACGTATCGCCCGGACCTTGGCGGTGAGCTCGGCGGTGAAGTCGATCAGGTAGCGGCTCTTGAACCGAGTCCAGCGCTGCATGGCTGCCGGGTCATCGCGCAGGGCGGCGATGGATTGCGGCAAGCCGTGGGCGGCATGGACTTTCATCGCGGCGGGGCTGGCGTCCTCGAAGTCGGAGAACACCGCGTCGTCATGGTAAAGAACACCATCCACCGAGCTCATCCGCGCCATGTCTTCGTAGATTTCGCCGATGACCTTGCGCACGTTCGGGTCGAATGGCGACAGGCGCACGTACTGGTCCGGGGCGACACCGGTCTTGCCGGTCTTCGGATCCCAGCGCAACACGCGGGGCAGTTTCGGGTCCAAGGCAAAGCTGAGCACCGGCATCCAGGCATAGACCTTGACGTTGGCCCGGGTACGCAATTGCCATGCAACCCGGTCAAACAGATCGGCGCGCACCGGCAGATGACGGTTGGGGAAGTACAGGGAGTGGACCAGGCCGTCACCTTTCGGGTCGGCGAACGCCTGCAGGAACACCGTGTTGGCGCCCAGGTCGTAGACGCGCTGGACCAGTTTGCCGACGTTGGCTTCTTGCTGCGCCGGGTCCGAATCGTAGACGTAATCCAGATCGACGTGGACCACCCGCATCGGGTCGATCGTTTGCACGGAAGAGATGCTTTCGGCGAAGTGCGCGCCGTCCGGATCGGACGACACCAGGAAACGCGGGCCATCCATCAGGTTATCGAGGCTGTCGAGACCATCCTCCAGAGTCAGCGCCATCTGGTAGCCCTCGCTGCCGATGACCTGCAACGCAGTGCCGTCGGCTTCGCCATAGGGCCAGACCCAGACGCGCGGGCTGTAGCCGGCAACCTTGCGGATCTTTTCGGAAATGGTCGCCACATCCTTGCGCATGCGAGCCTGGAAATCGGCCTCGTTTTCGTAGCGACCAGTCGCAGGATCGTAGTGCCGGGTGGTCGCGGCGGGTTGCTGGTTGCCTTGCGGGTTGGCGAGGATACCTTTGTGATTGGCGTCGGTGTGGGCGGCAATTTCCACCAGGCCCGACTTCGAAACCTCACGAACCTGCTCCCACGTCAGGAACTCGGAACGCTTGCGCGGCACACCGGCAAAATCCACCGATTGGCCCTGCGGCGTGTCGACCCAACTGCCGACCGGCGCCAGGATGGCCGGCCAGTTATAGGCGCGCAGGATCGGCATGACGCGGGTGTAGAAGCTCGAGTAGCCGTCGTCGAAACTCAGCAGCACCGCGCGCGGCGGCAGTTCCGGGCCACCATTGCGGGCGGCGATGATCTGGTCGACGGTGACCGGCTGGTAGTTGTTTTCCCGCAGCCAGGCCAACTGTTCGATCAGGCGTTCGGTACGCACGGCCACGAGCGCCTGGTCGGGGTCGAGATCCTCGACATCGTGGTAGGCGATGCCAAGCACGTGGTTTTTCGGCCACGGCGCGTCGTTGGCCGCCACCGGCCGTTGCGAAGGTGGTGTGAACGCCGGGGCTTGCTGGGCACAAGCGCTGATCAGCAAGACTCCCAGCAGAAGGATGAATCGCGAAATGACGGGCATTTTCAAACTCTTCTAGAAGCGGTAGGTGAGGTCGACAAGCAGGCGCAGATCGCTTTCACGATCGCCGTCGTAAGGGCGGTTGAGCCAGCTCAGCGCGGCCCCGGCTTCGAGCACGTCATTCCAGAGCAAACGCTGGCCGTAGCTGAGCAATCCCATCGCACCGGTGCTGTAGTCACGCTGGCTGTAGGTACCGGCGCCGGCCTGGAATTGCTGGCTCCAGGTGGTTTCGTAACGGCGGTACAACACATGGTTGGCGGTCACGGTCGGCATGACGCTGAAGTCCGATTTCGGATTGAAGTACGGCACTTCGTTGGAACCGCTGTTGCGGCTGGCACCGACTTCCAGACCCATTTCCACTTGCAGCCTCGGGGCGCTGTAGAGGCCTTCGCGGCCGGTCAGCAAGGTCTCGAGGCGGTTGTTGCCGTCGCTGAAGTGCGACGGGCTGACAGCCAGTCGCCATTCGCGGCTCTCATTGGCCCGCCAGCGGACGAAACCGCTTCCGCCATTGGCGCGGATACCGCTGTTGAGAGCCCGCAACGGGGTGTCGGCCGAGAGGTAATCCAGGCTGCCGCCGTACTGCCAGTGGTCGTTGATGTCCCGAGCCACAGCTACACGTGCACCCTGCTTGTCACCGGAGCCATACGAGTGATTGGAGACTTCCGCTTCCAGGGTCATGTCGCGGGTGCGCCGCTCGACGCCCAGGCGCTGCCAGCGATGATGGCCGGTGCCTTCCTCGAAATCGCCAGTGGCGTAGCCGGCACCACCGAACAACCGCCAGTCCTCGTCAATGGGCGGGCTGTAGAGCAACGTTTCAATACCAAAGTCCCGGCTGCCGGTCACCGCACCAGCATCGCCATTGCCACCGCCAAAGCTCTTGCCGGTGTAGGCTTCGATGCGCAATTCGGCCATGTCGTGAACTTCGCGCTGGCGTTGCAGGCGCTTGACGTGGGCGTTCTCCGGATAGCGAGCGACGACGTCGTCGGTGAGCGCATCCATCTGCCGCCACTCCTGCAGATCCATCGCGGCGCGGGCCTGGGCGATTTCCAGATCGCGACTGCGCGGCGTCGTCGCCTCGACTTCCTTGAGCAGGTTCTCGGACCGGCGCGGCCAGTCTCGGGCCTGATACAGATCGGCCTGGGCCAGGCGCAAACCGATGTTGCCGGGGCCTTGATAGACAAGGTCGTTCAGGCGCGCTTCGGCGGAAGGCAGGTCAGCGCCATAAGTGCCCGCCTGGGCGGCGAGTTGCTGAGCGTCCATCCATTCGTCGTTAGGGTTGCCGATCGGCATCCCTTTAAGCTCCACGCGTGACGGCTGTGATTTCGCCAGATCCTCAGCAAGCGCGCGGGCTTCTTCGGAGCGTTCGCTTTCCAGCAAAGCGTAATAGAGCGCCGTGCTGTCTTCGAAGCGATCCGCAGGGTCGGCATCGGGCGCGGTCAGTACGCGACGATACAGATCGATGGCAATCTCCGGCTCCCGTTGCTCCAAGTAGGAAGAGGCCACCCAACGCAAGGCATAAGTAGGAATGCCGACGCCTTCAGCGACCAGTTTCTGGTATTCGGCAATCACCTCTGCCCGGCGAGCCCGGGCATTGAGGGCACCCATGCGGTCGATCCGCCAGCGCAGGACGTCCTCATGGGCCTCGGCCACCGGGGTCCAGGTGGCGAGCAGTTTGTCGTAATCAACCAGGGCGCGATCCGCGATGACGAAGCGATCCTTTTCGCTGCGGCTGGCCATGTCCGCCAGGCGCACCCGCTCGGCCGCTACATCGCCTTCAAGCCGGCGCTGCACGCCACGGTCGATCAGCCCGGGCTGGAGACGGGCCAGGCGCAGGGCCGGCTCCGGCAACCGGGCACGTTGCAGTGCATAGATATACTCGCGCGCAACCTCAGGCTTGTGACTACCCGCACGGGTGAACGCCTGGTCGTATTCAAATAGCGCTTCGTGGGGATTATTGGCGCGGGTCAGCGCATAACCCAAAGCCAGACGGCGCATTGGATCGTCAGGTTTGGCGGCAACCAGCGCCTTGGCACGGCTGACGGCTTCATCAGGCTTGCCAGCATCGGCCTGGGTCAGGGCCAGGCCCAGTTGCAGATCGGGATTTTGTGGATCGATCGCCAGTGCGCGGCGATACAAATCGGTCGCCGAATCCCAACGCTTGAGGTTGCGATAGGACCGCGCCACAGCCGCCAGCGCCTGGACTGGCAGGTCGCGATAGCGGCCCTGGGTTTCATAGACGGTCGCCACCTCGGCATCGAGGCCAGCCCAACTGGCAATCTGCAGGTGATCACTGATCTGCGCGGTGCTGGCCTGGCCGGCCGATAGCTGACGCAACTCGGTCAACGCGGGCGTGTAATGACCTGCACGGGCGTCGAGCACCTTCTGGTCATAGCCAGAATCGGCCAACGCCACAAGCGGCCAGCACAATTGGCTGCACAGCGCGACGCGAAACAACGGGCGCAAACCGAATTGAATAAAAGGACCCACAGTACGCGGCATTCGTCAGCATCCTTACATGGCCAGCCGGGTCGCAGTGCCCCCTTGCCCATCAAACAGGAGGCCGGGTCAAAGGAACCCAGCCAAGCTCTAACGGGCCAAGTCTGGCACTGCGCGGAGGGTCATCTTTCAGAACGCCATAATTCTTCAGAATCCATGCAGATTTCAGCGTGGTACTTTTTCACAGGCAAAAAAAACCGACCGTGCGCAATGCACAGGCCGGTTTGGGGGACTGTTGAAGCGGGATTACTGAATGGCGACGCCGCCGCCCAGCTTGCTCATCACAAATGCCGAGAACTGTTCAACGGTCATTTTCTGGCCGTTGAAATCGACTTGATTGTTGGCGTAATGCAGGTTGGTGACAACATCGTTCCCTTCCAGCTTGGCCAGCTCCGTACCTACTGCCATGGCACTGAACATATCGCTGGTGGCGGTGGCCTGGTCAGCGATCAGCTTGGCATCGGTCTGACCTTCCATCTGCGCCTGCACAGTCAGCAGGTCCACCAGCATCGGCTTGGAGACTTTCACCTTGAATTCCAGCAGGGCAAGCAGTTGGCGGCCCAGTTCATCAGGCGGCAAGTCCATGGATTGCGGCTTGGCCAAATCGACGACCAGGCTCGCGCGGCTTTCACCATTAGCGGTATTGAACGACAGGTTCTCCAGGGCGACTTGTGGAGCGCCTGCCAGGAGTTTCTCCAGATCAGCCTTGACCTGTGCCTCTTCCGCCTCGGTCAGGTTCAGCTCTGGCGCTGGCTCGCCCGCTTCAGCCGCTTCGGCAGCGGCTTTTTCGTAAGGCTGCAGCTTGGCTTGGTAGACCTGCATCAGCGACATGGTTGCTGGGATGTCCAGGTTCTTGAGGCTTACCGCCATTTGCGCCGAACCGATGACTTTGTCGTTGAACGACAACTCACCGATCTTGTAATCGGCACGGCCCGAAGCGCTGGTGCCGTTTTCGGAGCTGTTGTTCTTCATTTCGAAGTTCTTCAGGCCCAACACCGATTTCTGCTCGCCGAAGCTGGTCTTGCTATTGCTCAGCAACAGGGTGTTATCACCCATGTAGTAGCCATAGGTGCTCTTGGTCAGGTTGCTGGCCAATGTCAGGCCGCTGAACTCAACTTGCACCGGCGTCTGGTCTTCGGCGACGGTGGTCAGTTTGAAACTGTCCATATAGCCATCGACCTTGATCTTTTGGGCTTGGGCGCTGGCAGCCACGTCGATCTTCAGGCCTGAAAAGATGAGCTGGGATTGTTCATCCAGCTTGGTATCCAGAGGCAGCAGCTCGAATGTGCCGTTGGTGGATTGATCGTAGCCCAGGTTGAACACGCCTTTGAGGGGCGACTTGTCCTTGGCGGCAACGAACCACTTTTCGGTCAGCGGGGTGCGCTCAAGCTCGGTGTGACTGGTGGCCATGACTGGCAGCCATTTGAGCGTCATCAGGCGGGAAAAGGGCAGCGGACCATGTTCGATGTTATCGACGAACAGCAGTTCGACCGGTTCGCTACCAAACATCTCGCCTTCGCCCTTGAGACGATAATGCGCGGTACTGCTGAATGTTCCGCGATCCAGGGAGACCAGTTCGATCGATGCAGTGCCATTGGAGCCGGCCAGAGCCGTTTGCATTTGCTTGTTGCTGTCGGCAATAGCGGTATTCAGCACTCCTTCAAGCTTCGTGCCGGTATACCAGGCGCCACCTGCGCTGACGGCACCGATAACCACAACGATTCCGAGAAGTACGCTTGCTGATTTATTCATGAGTGACCCGATCGTTATTCCATGGTTGAAAAAATCGTCGTCTTCCTTGACCCGCAAAGGGCTATGGCTCGACGCTGTAAAAGTGGTGGGGAGATTAGCATCAGGCAGGCACGCTAGCCCAATGTTTAAAGGGGGAAAAGCGTGTTCTTGAGAAATGGTCTACGAATATTGGACTTCGATCTCGTCGAGCTGGTGATCAAAAGTCTTGAGCCTTGCGGTCCAGGTATATACCAGCACTTCGAAATCACGATTGATCACCGCCGTGCCCGACGAATCTGCGCGCCCATCGCAAAAATCCAGTTGGTAGCGCTCCCGAGCCATGGCGTTGGCGACATCGCACAGCTCGCGCGCATTGTTGAGCCAATGCCAATCGTCTTGCGCGACCTGCTCGTCCAAAGCGGCACACTGGATTTTCAAGGCCTCGAGACTCTTTTCCAGAGGAGTCCCGGTGAGTTCTCCCATGACCTCCTGGAAGGTGCGCCCCGGTTGCCAATAACTGCCCCAGAAATAGCGATCGAACACCGTCTCGACCCTTCGCAGCGCAACCTTTGTATCCCAGATCAACACCAGGGTCTTGCCTTGCTCGAGTTGTTTTTTCTTGATGCGCTGGCCTTGCAGTGAAGCCCAGGCGACAACAGCTATGGATATGACGCCGATCAGCGCAGACACGCTATCGAGGAAGATCAATGCCTTATCTATCTGATGGGTCAGCATGACGCCATAGAAATAGGTACCTGAAAGCAGCAACAACGCTGCAATAGCGCACCAGAAGCCAGGAGCATAAGGGTTTTTCATTATTGGAATCCCCATGACCAGTCACATCGCGGGCGCCTTTTGCCTACGCCCAACAATCAAAGCATAGCAACGGCCTCGGGGTTTGCTGGAGCGGGACAGCAATTTAGGGGACGATCCGATTACCGGCCCTAAACGACAAAACCCCTGTCTGCGCTGGCAGACAGGGGTTTCGGGAATTCAATCTTGACGATGACCTACTCTCACATGGGGAAACCCCACACTACCATCGGCGATGCATCGTTTCACTTCTGAGTTCGGGATGGGATCAGGTGGTTCCAATGCTCTATGGTCGTCAAGAAATTCGGTGACCAACCCGTTCAGAAACAACGTGTCGGTAAAAATCTAAGACTTCTACTAAAACAAAACCCCTACCTGCGTCAGCAGATAGGGGTTTCGGAATTTAATCTTGACGATGACCTACTCTCACATGGGGAAACCCCACACTACCATCGGCGATGCATCGTTTCACTTCTGAGTTCGGGA